>CAZELC010000197.1:0-5979 GCA_964512865.1 uncultured Bacteroidales bacterium | reverse complement strand
ACTGGAATTTCATTGGAGGATATGCTGCATATTGCTCTATTATTAACTACATAAAAAAAGATTTTCCGAATATTGGTGAACCTCTTAATGAAAAAGATTTCAGTTGGGAATTAACCGACAAATACAGACCTGATTTACTTCAGTTGATGGATATTGATGTTTTTTACAAATTCCAACAGTATATTCCTAAATATAAATACAATATTATTACTGATACGGTTTATCCTTTCTATCCGGGCCTCGACTCCCCTGCACCACCGGCATGCGTTAACACTAACCGGAAATCAAACCCTACAATGTTTATGTATGGTGATTCTTATGCTGCCAGCATTATTGAATTTCTTTTCAGGAATTTCAGTAAGACATACTTCATTTGGACACCGCTTTTCCATCCTGATATTATTGAAAAAGAAAAGCCCGATATGGTGATACAAGAACTTGTTGACGCAAGCATTTTAAATATTCTTTTGGAAAACAAGCCTTTACCTAAGCTGAAAGATAGCATTAAAAAAAATTAATAGTTTTCGATAATAATTATTTTTGTAAATAAAACTATTTTTACTTTGTACAATGGTAAAATTCATTTCTATTAAGTAAACATCATAAACAAAATGGCAATTTACAGGCTTACAGAAATCGCTACTGCAGAAAACTTTTCCGAAGCAGCATATTTAGATGCAAACCCTGATGTGGCAGTAAATGTCAGAAATGCAATTTCGCTTTTGTCAGGTCGCCAGCATTTCGACCTTTTTGGGAAGAATGAGGGCAGATGCATCAGATTACCATTTTCGATTATTGAGGAAGCCAAGAAGAATAAACTTGAAAAACTTAAACCTCTTCTTAAAGATGAGCTTTCTTATACAGTAAACAAAGGCCATTCTTTTAATTTTCTAAATGATGAGCTTATATCAAAGTACAATATTGTAAACACAGAAGCTGTCAGCAGCAATAATTACGACAAAAATGTCTACAATCTGATTGATAAATATAAAGAAGGTTTTATTTTAGATTGCGGAGCCGGAAGAAGAGACGAGTACTATGAAAATATTGTTAATTTCGAAATTGTTGATTACGACACTACAGATATTGTGGGAGTTGGAGAAAACCTGCCGTTTAAAGATTCATCGTTTGATGCTGTTATTTCGCTTTCGGTTTTAGAGCATGTTAAAGATCCTTTTCTGTGTGCAAAAGAGATTTCAAGAGTTTTAAAACCGGGAGGTGAACTGATTTGCAGTGTCCCATTTCTTCAACCTTTTCATGGTTACCCACATCATTATTATAATATGACCTTTATGGGATTAAAAAACCTTTTTGAAGGTATTCTTGAATTTGACAAAATTGAAATTGATGAAAATTGCCTGCCAATTTGGTCATTAACATGGATATTAAGAAACTGGGTAAATGGACTTAAAGACCAGGCCAAAGAAGAATTTCTGCAATTAAAAGTTGCAGATTTAATTGATGCACCCGGTAAATATTTAAGCAAAAGCTACGTAAATGAATTACCTGATGAAGTAAATCGCGAACTTGCTTATGCTACAGTTATTTTTGCTCATAAAAAATAATAAATTATGTACGGCACTAAACACGAAAAGCTTTTAAAATTATTAAACAATTTCAAAAAAGGAACGAAAGAGTTTCGCGATGAATCAACAAAGCCGCACTATGAAACTCTTTGCACCTTTGCTTCTAAATGCAAAACTGTCACCGAACTTGGAATTAATTCGGGTTGCGCTACCTTAGCTTTTCTGTTATCTGGATGTAAAAATGTAATAAGTTATAATGTTGTTATAAGCCAAAATGCATTAAAAGTAAGACAAGCAGCTCAGGATGATAATATCAGCTTCAAGTTGATAAACAAGGATAATCTTAAAACAAAAATAAAAAAAACCGACTTATTGTATATTGACACAGATCATTGGTATGGACAAATTAAATCCGAACTTTCACGTCATCATAAAAGAGTAAGAAAATGGATAATCATGAATAATACTGAAACCTTCGGACATATTAATCCATTTGATGGAAGACCTGGAATGAAGGCAGCCATATATGAGTTTTTAGAGGAGAATCCTGAGTGGATTGTTAAAGAACATTCAATCGAAGGTCATGGTTTAACAATTCTGGAAAAAACAAAAGAAAGAAAAAGCAGTTTTTGGCTTTTCAAAAGAGAAAAAATAAAAAAAGAAGAAACTGATCCTCATATTGATTTCTTTTAACACCTTGTTTTAATTCTAATTGTAAATATCGCTGACGAATTTTCAAATCACCCACCATAAAAAATTTGGCTAAATATTAATTTTGCAGTGCTAATCTTAAAAAATTGAAGTCAGCAAAAAACTGCATAAAGTTTATTTTCGATTAAACAAAAACCCGAAATTCGGAGAGCCTTTTTTTTAATTATTTTCCTTTGTTAAATGAAATAAGTTTGCTTAATTTGTATTGCGAAAATTACTGATTGTTAAATAAAAATTTAGCTGACGAATAATGAAAGATACACCTATTAACTATGAAATAGTTAGTGCAAAAATTAAAGAAAGCGGAGTTGCTTCAATAGGTAAGGCAACCATCAGGGAAATAAAAAGAGTTGTTGACAATATTGAAAAAGAAACCGGGGAGAAGTTTGTCAGGATGGAAATGGGAGTTCCGGGCTTACCTCCTGCAAGAATTGGCGTTGAAGCTGAAATAGAGGCACTTAAAGCCGGAGTAGCAGCTATTTATCCCGATATTGACGGCACCCCAATGCTGAAATCAGAAATTGCAAGGTTTGTAAAGCTGTTTTTAGATGTTGACGTTAAACCTGAAAATTGTATTCCTACTGTAGGCTCAATGCAGGGCGGCTATGCTGCCTTTATGACAATCAACAGAATGTATGTTGAAAAGGACACAACATTGTTTCTTGATCCTTGTTTTCCAGTTCACAAACAACAGCACAAAGTAATAGGAGCAAAATTTGAAGCTTTTGATGTGTATAATTACCGTGGTGAAAAATTGCGTGCAAAACTGGAATCCTTTTTATCAAAAGGAAATATCTCATGCATGATGTATTCTAACCCGAATAACCCTTCATGGATATGTTTTAACGATATCGAATTAAAAATAATTGCGGAACTTGCAGATAAATATAATGTTGTGGTTATTGAAGATCTCGCTTATTTCGGAATGGATTTCCGTAAAGATTATTCAAAACCCGGTGTTCCTCCTTATCAGCCATCTGTTGCCAATTACACCGATAATTTTATGCTTCTTATATCAAGTTCAAAAGCGTTTAGTTATGCCGGTCAACGTATAGGAATGATGGTTATCTCTCCAAAACTTTTTAATACAAAAGCTCCTGGGCTCAACCGTTATTATTCATCTGATATTTTCGGAAGAGCAATGATATTTGGGACGGTTTACTCTCTTAGCTCAGGCACTTCACACTCAGCGCAATATGCTTTGGCAGCAATACTTAAGGCGGCAAATAGCGGAGAGTTTAACTTCAGAAATGACGTATTGGAGTATGGCGAAAAAGCCAAAATAATGAAAAAGATGTTTCTAGATAATGGTTTTAAGCTTGTTTACGACAAAGATGAAAATGAACCTATAGCAGATGGCTTTTATTTTACATTTTCATACCCTGGAAAAACAGGCGAACAACTTCTTGAAGAGCTTCTGTATTATGGCATTTCAGCAATCTCTCTTGCAATAACAGGCAGTGAAAGACTTGACGGAATGCGTGCCTGCGTTTCGCTTGTAAGCAGAGAACAATTCCCCGCTCTTGAAATGCGTCTTAAGAAATTTCATGAGCAAAATCCAATTAGTAATTAAATAATCCTTAATATAAATAATAATCTAAATTAATATGGCAAAAGTTAAAGGTGCTATTGTAGTTGATACTGAAAGATGTAAAGGTTGCGGCGTCTGCCTTCCAACATGTCCTCAGACTTGCATAACATTAGCTAAAGGAGTAAACGGAAAAGGTTATCACTTTATGGAACAGATAAGTGATGCCTGCACAGGTTGTATGAACTGTGCAATTGTGTGTCCTGATGGTGTAATAACTGTTTATAGGGCAAAATCAGAATAATTAATTAATGTATCCGAAAAAATTCAATTTATAATGGAAGAATTAAGATTAATGAAAGGTAACGAAGCTATAGCAGAAGCAGCTATACGTGCCGGAGCTGATGGGTATTTTGGCTATCCTATTACTCCTCAGTCAGAAATTATGGAAACCCTCATGCAGCTTAAGCCATGGGAAACAACAGGAATGGTTGTTCTTCAGGCAGAAAGTGAGGTCGCATCAATAAATATGGTTTATGGTGGCGGTGCCTGCGGCAAAAAAGTTATGACAACATCTTCAAGCCCCGGAATAAGTTTAATGCAGGAAGGCATTTCTTATATTGCCGGTGCTGAAATCCCTTGCCTTATAGCAAATGTTGTTCGTGGAGGCCCCGGACTTGGTACTATCCAGGCTTCACAGGCTGATTATTTTCAATCAACAAAAGGCGGCGGACATGGCGACTACCGACTTCTCGTCCTTGCTCCTTCTTCAGTACAGGAAATGGCTGATTTTGTTCATCTTGGCTTTGAACTGGCTTTTAAATATCGTAATCCGGTCATGATCCAATCTGATGGCGCTATCGGACAGATGATGGAAAAAGTTGTGCTTAAAGAACAACAGCTAAGATGGACTAATGAAGAAATTAAGAAAATTAGCCCTTGGGCAACAACAGGAAAAGATCCAAATAGAGAATACAATATTGTTACCTCATTATGGCTTGACTCTGTTGAACAGGAGCAATTAAATTTCCGCCTTCAGGCAAAATACCGCCAGATGGAAAAAGAAGAAGTACGCTTTGAAGAAATTAAATGTGATGATGCTGAATATATCTTCGTAGCATTCGGCCTTAGTGCACGTATTTGTATGAAAGCCGTTGATAATGCGCGTGCAAAAGGTATTAAAGTAGGTCTTTTGCGCCCAATTACTCTTTATCCTTTTCCTGTTGAAATTATTAATAAACTGGCAGGACAGGTTAAAGGAATGCTCGTTGTTGAGCTTAACGCAGGTCAGATGATTGAAGATGTGCTGCTTGCAACAAAACACAAAGTTAAGGTTGAGCACTTTGGCAGGTTTGGTGGTATTATTCCTTCACCTGACGAAGTTATTGACGCATTACAAACCAAAATTATTGGAGGATAATCTAATGAATACAGATATTATAAAACCCGAAAATAAAGTTTACGAAAAATCAAAAATTCTTACTGATAAAGTAATGCATTATTGTCCGGGATGCGGTCATGGTACTGTTCACCGCTTAATTGCTGAAGTAATTGAGGAAATGGGGATTCAGAATCAAACTATCGCGATTGCTCCGGTTGGTTGCTCTGTTTTAGCTTATAACTATATTCAGATTGACTGGCAGGAAGCTGCTCACGGAAGAGCTACGGCAATTGCTACAGCAGTAAAACGACTTCATCCTGAGAAATTTGTTTTTACATATCAGGGTGACGGCGACCTCGCCGCAATAGGAACCGGTGAAACGATTCATACTTGTAACAGGGGTGAAAATATAGCAATAATTTTTATCAATAATGGTATTTACGGTATGACAGGCGGACAAATGGCTCCAACAACATTACCGGGGATGAAAGCTTCAACTTGCCCTTATGGTCGTGATACAAGCATTATGGGAAACCCTCTGAAAATAACTGAACTTGTAGCAGGATTACCCGGAACTGCTTATGTTACAAGGCAATCTGTTCAAACTCCCGCAGCTGTCAGAAAAGCAAAAAAAGCAATTAGAACTGCTTTTGAAAATCAAAAATTAGGAAAAGGAACTTCTTTCGTAGAAATTGTATCTAACTGTAACTCCGGATGGAAAATGACACCGGTGGCAGCTAATAAATGGATGGAAGACAATATGTTCCCGTTCTATCCTCTTGGAGATATTAAAGTTCCAGCACAGGAATAGTAATAATAATTTAAGAATTGAG
>CAZELC010000196.1:0-5983 GCA_964512865.1 uncultured Bacteroidales bacterium | reverse complement strand
AATCTTCAGTCTTCAATATTTTGTTGATTGCTGACTGCTGACTGTGGACTTAATCCTCACATTCTTCATCAGCATCAAACAACTTAAGCTGGTTCTCAGTGATATAATCTTCTTCCGGCATGGTTGCAATGTAGTTTGCCAGATAAGTTTTAATAGCTTGTTTAAAAAGTTTATTAGGACTGGTTTTTTTTGCTTTACAGAATTTATCGATTATCTTTTTTTGTTTTTCGGAGAGCTTGAAACTGAATGTTTTGTACTTTACTTTTTTAATCTTTTTTTTTGATTTTGCCTTAACTTTGTTTTTTTTAGTTTTGCTTTTAATGTTTTCCATATAAGGATTTTTGAAAATCGAGTTAAAAATAAACTAATAATATAATTAAAATGCAGGCGTTAATAAAAACAGGCAATAAGTTTTTTTAAAACCTTGACGATTAGCTTATTAATAATGTAGTTGTTAATATGTTTTAAGGAAGTGGTTTCTATTTTCCCAAAACCAAAATCTGCTGTGAAATTCTGTAAAGATTGAGTACTTCTTTGGCTGCGCCTATTTCTATAGCTTCTTTTGGCATACCGAAAACCACACAGCTGTTTTCATCCTGAGCAATTGTATGTGCGCCGGCTTCTTTCATTTCAAGTAAACCTTGCGCTCCGTCATCGCCCATACCGGTTAATAATATACCAATAGCATTTTTACCGGCATTTTGCGCAGCTGAACGGAAAAGAACATCAATTGACGGACGATGGCGGTTAACAAGCGGACCATCTTTTACTTCAACAAAATATTTGGAACCTGAATTTTTCAGAATGATATGTTTGTTTCCAGGTGCAATAAGCACTTTTCCTCTTTCAACGGTATCGCCGTTTTTAGCTTCCGTAACATGAAGGGTATTTAATTCATTAAGTCGGTCGGCAAAAAGCTTTGTAAACATTTCTGGCATGTGCTGCACAATCACAATACCGCAAGATGTATTATTTAATTCTGCTAAAATACTGCTGATTGCCTCTGTTCCACCTGTTGAAGCTCCTATTACTACAACTTTTTGTTGGTTTTCAGGGAAATATTTCGGCTCTTTTTTAGGAATTACAGCATCAGCAGAGAGCTTTGGCTTCACAATAATATTCTGTACCAGCGATATTCTCTTAACTCTTGCTACGGAAGCGGCTTTGATAACATCGCAAAGAAGTATTTTCGACTCTTCAAAAAACTTGGTAGAATTAACTTTTGGTTTTGCAATTACTTCAACAGCACCAAATTCGAGCGCTTCAAAAGCTTTTTTTGAGCCTTCCTGTGCTACCTGCGAAATAATTACAATTGGTATAGGGTGAAGCGACATTATTTTTTTAAGAAATGTAATTCCATCCATTCTGGGCATTTCTATATCCAGAGTGATTACATCAGGTACCATTGATTTTAGAAGCTCTGCAGCATCAAAAGGATCTTTGGCAGCGCCAATTACTTCAAGGTCTTCATCAGATGAAAAAATATTTGTAAGTGTCTGTCTTACAATTGCAGAGTCATCTACAATTAATACTTTTATTGTCTTTTTCATAATACAAATTTACAGCAACAGTCCTTAATGCGATCCTTTTCCTAAAAATTTCATCATCACATCGCCGGTTAAGGTGTTGAAAATAATTTTACGTCCTACTTCGCCTCCAAGGCTTTTAGCTATAATAGGGATTTTTTCTCTTTCAAGTGTTTCAATTGCAAGCTGATAGTTTCTTTCACCAACATTAAAAATATTGACATTAGTTTCTATCACGTTTGCCCCTCCAAAAACCTTTGCTATGAGATTTTCTTTTTTGCAACCCATCAGTTTCATTTTATCAAGAAGTTTTTCAATGGCGATATTACCGTATTTTGGCGAGGCCAAGCCGTTTCCATTCCATAATGGAAGCATATAATGATTTATTCCGCCAACTTTTAATGCAGAATCCCATAAACATACAGAAACGCAAGAACCCAGCACTGTTGTGACTTCATAAGGCTTACTGGTGGCAAAAATTGATGAAGGGTATATATAATTTTTTTCTAATTGTTCCATTTTTGACATTAAAATATCTGTGCATCATTTCCGAAAAATTCGGTATCGTCTTCTATAAATCCGGTCTGGTCGTTGTCAGATAACATAGGCGGAATTTCAATTTTGAAAATGGAACCATTTCCTTCTTTGCTTTCAAACTCAATATTTCCTCCTAAAAAGTCTATATATGCTTTTATCACTGAAAGCCCAAGTCCGTGCCCCTGGTTTAATGTATGAATATGATTATTTATTCTTTTAAACCTGTCGTAAATCATTTCTTTAGCAGTATCGGAAATTCCTATACCGAAATCTTTAACGGTTACAACAATATTTTCCCCCGACATGTTTAGCTCCACAATGACTTTTTCGGACTTACTGTGGCTGAAGTTTATTGCATTCACAATAAGATTTATAACAATCAAACGGAGTTTATCTCCATCTGTACGAAAATGCCTACAAATTTCATCAGTGCATGCCGAAGATCTGTTAAAAATCAGGTCAAGGTTTTTGGCCGACGCTTTATTTCTGTAATAATCAAGGGCAAGTTCTATAAGGGATATTATGTCAGTTTCTTTATTTGCCGAAAAAAGTTCACCTGCTTCAACTTCAGCGGCTGCAAAAATATTTTTTAACTGGAAATCCAAATCGAAAGCTTCGTTATAAATCAGTTTTGCAAACATTACAATTTCTTCAAAATTATTGGAACTGCCAGCTGCAATTTTGTTTGATAATCCCATTATTGAAGCAAAAGGGTTAATTATCTCATTTCTTATATTTGAAATAAAATGTGTTTTAAGAATTTCAGACTCTTCGAGTTTTTTATTTAGTTTTTGAAGTTCGCTGTAAAGATTTTCATATTCAAGAATATCTTCTTTCTTTACTCCGAATCTTTTCTCCATTTCATGAAAAAGTTCTTCGTCTTTTATATTGCTCATAGTTTGATTATTAATTAGTTATATCTTAACGTAAACCGAAGGTTTTATTTGTTTTAATGAAATTTGATTTGTATATGTTATTGTTTCAGAATGACTTAAAAAAAGATGTCCGCCCGGTTTTAATCTGTCAACCAGTTTGCTTACAACATCCATTTGTGTTATATGATCGAAATAAATAAGAACATTCCGACAGAAAATAATATCGAATTCACCACAATTATGGTAGCTGGTATTCATAAGATTATATCTTTCAAATCTTACTTTTGCTCTTAATTCGGGTGCAATTCTTACAGTTTTTTTGGTAGTATCTTTAGACTTTAGAAGATATTTTTTCTTATAATTAAATGGAATTACAGTCACTCGTTCTTCCGGGTAAATTGCTTTTATTCCGGCGTATAACATTCGTGTTGAGATATCAGTTGCGAAAATGTTATAATCAAATCCCTGATTTTCTGACATAAAATCAGATAATATCATAGAAAGGGTATAAGCTTCTTCACCACTTGAGCATCCTGCACACCAGACCTTTAAATTAGAATTTGCAGAAAATTTATCCTTTAAAATGCTTTTCAGGTATTCGAAATGCTGGGCTTCTCTGAAAAAATCGGTCTTATTGGTCGTAATTAAATCAAAAAGCGTGATGATTTCGCCTGATTTTTCTACATCATTTATTAAATAATCAATATATTGTTTGAACGATTGTAAATGAAGTTCCCTAAGTCTTTTCTGCAACCTTCCTTCGAGAAGCGTTTTCTTTTGAGGTGGCATTTTCATTCCAAGTTCAGTATAGACAAGATGCCCGATAAAAGCAAAATCGGAGTCAGTCATTTTTTTTAATCCAAACATATTATCTATCTGAAGTTGTTCCATTTACATTTCAAATTTCAATAGAAACCATTAATTGAATTCTGAGAATTCTTTAGCATTTTACATTAGTCAATGCTTAAAACTTTTCATATTCCTTGTCGAGATTATCGTTTTTTCCCATATTCAGATTAATGCCTTTGTTAGCAGATAATTTTGTTGCTGAAGGTTTGTTAAATTTTGGTTTAACAGAAACAGCTTTTTTCTGAATTATATTAGTTCTGATTTCAGATGTTTTAAAGAATGAAATAATTTCCTGAAGCTGTTCGGCTTGAGATTCAAGTTCTTCTGCGCTGGTTGCCATTTCTTCTGATGCAGCAGCATTTTGCTGAATTACCTGATTGGTTTGCTGAATTGCATAATTAATCTGCTCAGCACCTGAGTTTTGCTCAACGCTGGCTGCCGTAATTTCCTGAACGAGCTTAGCTGTTTGCTGAATACTTGGAACCAGGTCTGACATAAGTTTCCCTGAATTAATTGCATAATCAACACTTGATTTAGACAGTGAATTAATTTCATTAGCAGCAGCCTGGCTTCTTTCGGCGAGTTTTCTAACTTCCGAAGCAACAACGGCAAAACCTCTTCCGTGTTCACCGGCTCTGGCAGCTTCAACTGCTGCATTAAGAGCGAGAATATTTGTCTGGAATGCTATATCACCGATAATGGATACCTTAACAGCGATCTCTTTTATGGCATCTATTGTAAGCTGAACTTTACCGTTTGCTTCTTCAATATCTTTTGACGCCTGAATGGCTATTTTTTCAGTCTGCATGGCGTTTGAAGAGTTTTGCTGTATGTTTGACGACATTTCTTCAATTGAAGAAGATACTTCTTCAACCGATGAAGCTTGCTCACTTGCACCCTGCGAAACAGACTGTGAGTTAGCGCTCATTTCTTCGCTGGCAGCTGCAATATTTGCTGTTCCTGCAGTAACACTGTCAACAACTTCTTTTAATTTATCAACCATGGTATGCATTGCAAGAGAAAGTTCGCCAATCTCATCTTTACGTTTCAGGTAAGTTGTGTCAACTTCAAAAGTAAGTTCACCAAGGGATACTTTTTTTGCGTAATCAACAGCTTTATTAATTCCTTTTGAAAGAGATCTTCTAAACACTTCTGCCATAACGATACTGAAAATAATTGACACAACCAGTGATACAATCAGGATAATAATAATTGATTGCATTGTGGATGTCATCTTTTCAGTCTGTTCAGCTTCCAGTTCATTCGATGCCTTTGTTATTTTGGCTTCAGCTTCATCTACAGCTTTAGTGTCTGTATCCTGAGCTTTTTCCTTTGAAATATAGTCAAGTACATTTGTTTTAAATTCATTCAAAGCTCTTGCAACCTCTTGATCTTGAATGTTAAGCTTAGTCAAATCTTCTATTTTACCGGTAAGAACTTTTTGTGATTCTTCATCTTTTGTAATATATGATTCTTTTTCAATAATGCGAATTTCCATGAACTTTGTAGCAAATTCATCAGTTATATCTTTTTTTGCATCTTTAGAAGAAAGTGATTTCAATACAAATTCCTGAATAATATCACCTTCGTTATCTGCTTTGGTCATTGCAATAATCTGATCTTTTTCGTTTGCAACGTAAGAATCAAAATTAGTTTCAATTTGGGTTAATGCCACAGCAACTTCTTCATACTTTGCACTATTAATTTTTCCTGCATATTTTTCTTTTGCTTCAGATAAAAGGTCTTTAATATTTTTTATATAGGCCTTAAAATCTTTAATATGATCTTCTTTACCGTCAAGCATATAATTCGTTTCGGCATTGGTAGCATCCTTAGTAGATTTGCTGATTTCCATAGCATTATCGCTAATATAATAATTATCCTGTATTCTCTGAATGCTTAACCAGCTGATAATGCCAATAAATAATGTAAATATTTTCATTATGGCAAAAATGATAATTAGTTTTGTGCCTATTTTTAAATTGTTAAAATTCATATATTTCCTCCTATTAAAATTTCTAATTATTACTTTTTTATTCTATTGCATTTCTGATTCTTGAGCTGAACTTGTAATCATAACCAACTCCTCTGAAGTAAGTGCAAGGTCCATATCAAGAAGCATGATAAAATCATCATTTTGTTTTATTACCCCATTGATAAATTCTGATCTGAACCTGCTCCCTAAAGCCGGTAAAG
>CAZELC010000195.1:0-5984 GCA_964512865.1 uncultured Bacteroidales bacterium | reverse complement strand
CTGTTTGTGCAAGGCGCTGATAGCTTTCAATAACGTCAGGAGTGAACATTTCAAACTGATCGAGAGCTGTTCCTGAAATGGAAAAACTTACTTTGAAGCCAGAGCCATATTCTTTTATAAGTTCATAAAGCAACTGATTCATTGGCAGATAACATTTGTCTGCCACTCTTCGTAAAATATATTTATTTCTGTAATTATCGAAATAATCATGGTTTGAGCCTATATCAAAAAACCTGTAAGTTCTAAGTCGGAATGGCTGGTGAACCTGAAAGTAAAAACAAATTGACCTCATATATTTTGTGATTTAACCTGTTAATTTTATTCTTAATTAAGCAACGACTGATAAACATCTTTGACAAGCATAGCAGCGTTCTCCCATTTCATATTCTCCACTTCCTGCCGCCCGTATTTTCTGAACATAATTGAGAGTGCGTCATAATGAAGCAACCCGTAAATTGAATCTGCCATATCATCAATATCCCAAAAATCAATTTTCAATGCATAACGAAGGACTTCTGAGACACCTGATTGTTTAGAAATAATTACAGGCACATTTGACCGCATAGCCTCAAGAGGTGAAATTCCAAATGGTTCAGAAACTGAAGGCATAACATAAACATCACTAAGAGCAAACATGCGGTCAACCTCTTCCCCCTGAAGAAATCCAGTAAAATGAAAATGTGTCGAAATCCTAAGTTGTGCAACACGTTTTATCATCCTGTTTAACATATCTCCAGAACCGGCCATAACAAATCTTACATTTTTATCTTTTTGAAGAACTTTATTAGCTGCTTCAACAAAATAATCCGGGCCTTTCTGGAAAGTTATCCTGCCTAGGAAGGTAACAACTTTTTCTTTTACGTTTCTTTTTAAGTCAGAGAAATCCTGAGCAAAATTAGGTTCTACGGCATTATGCACCGTAACTACCTTATCAGGGTTTATTCCATATCTGTTAATTACTATATTTCTTGTAAAATGGCTTACGCAAATGACTTTATCAGCTTCTTCCATCCCTTTACGCTCGATATCATAAACATTTGGGTTAATATTTTCACCTGATCTATCATATTCCGTTGCGTGCATGTGAACCACTAGAGGTTTTCCGCTGATTTTTTTAGCAGCAATACCTGCAGGATAAGTTAGCCAATCGTGGGCATGAATAACATCAAATTGATTATTTGCAGCAATCGTAGAAGCAACAACTGCATATCTTGAAACCTCAGTCATCAGGTCTTTCCCATATTTACCTGAAAATTCAAACCTTTTGGCAAATAGTGATTGTTCCTCGATGGCAAGTTCCTGATCAGTCTTATTGCTTATTCTTTTGAATTCTTCAGGAGAGACATAAGGTATAAGATTAGAGCCGATTTCCATAAAAGTAATCTGCTTCCAAAACTCCTGATATATTTTCTGACGAAAGTCAATAGTTATATTGCTTGCATTAATAAGTCTGACGGCTTCCTGACTTTCATCTCCATAAGCTTTAGGTACAACGAATAGTACTTCAACACCATGTTTCAACAACCCTTTAGTAAGGCCAAAACAAGCAGTGCCAAGGCCACCCGTTATATGAGGAGGGAACTCCCACCCGAACATTAATACCTTCATAGGCTCAGTTTTAGTATTTTAGTCTTTTGCATCAAAATTATTTTTCTATTCTTTCAGCAGGTTTATTTGCTTTACTATAATGTCTAATCATATATTCCATTCGTAAAAGTTCAGCTACACTCCATGCCTGTGAAATTGCCCCTACGCCATTATGCGGTGGATCACCTTCATAAATCTCTGATATTGTGCCGATGCCGTTTACTTTCATTTCAGGTTCAAAGGCTTCATAGAGCTTTTTAATATAAGACACACCATATTTTCCCATTAAACGAAGGTATGCTTCTGCATAATGACCCAAAAGCCATGGCCAAACTGTTCCCTGATGGTAAGCACTATCGCGAGATGTTTGGTCGCCTGAATAAGTTCCTTTGTAATCAGGGTGCGTTGGTGAAAGCGTTCGTAAACCTCTTGGCGTAAGCAATTCTCGTTCAATTTTATCAACAACAAGTTTACGAATCTGCTCACTAACAGGGCTAAATGGAAGTGACGCTGCAAATATCATATTTGGTCTTACAGCCCAGTCTTTGTAAACGCCATCAACATAATCGCAAAGATAGCCTTTGTCCTTATTCCAAAATACTGTTTTAAACTCTGATGGTATATTTACGGCAACCGGCAGCCATTCTTTTTCAAATTCGCTATCTCCGGCAAGTTCAGCAACTTCAATACAAAACATCAAAGCGTTATACCATAATGCATTAATTTCAACAGCAAGTCCGATTCTGGGTGTAACCGGTTTTCCGTTTACAATTGCATCCATCCAGGTAAGAGCTTTACCCTGAACTCCAGCGTAAATAAGTCCATTATCAAGCATTTTTATATTATATTCCGTTCCATTTTTGAAACCAGACAGAATCATCTTCATCTTTTTACCGTACTCGTTCCATATCAACTTTTTGGTGTCAGTATATTCAGCATATTGCTGTAGTGCTCTAAAAAACCATAATGGAGCATCAACTGAGTTATATGAAGAGTCATAACCACTTCCAATATTTGGGAATAGTGGTCCTTTAAGTTCGGCCAACATTGCATCAATAACAGATTTGCAAGTTTTAGCATCATCATTAGCAATAGTAAGCCCGGGAAGAGCAATGAAGGTATCGCGTCCCCACCTTCCAAACCATGGAAACCCTGCAATTATTTCTGTTTTTTTATCTTTCCTAACAATAAATTGTTGTGCCGAATTAATAAGGCAATTCTTAAAACTATCCCTTGGAATGCGTTTTTTTATTTCAGCAGAAAATGCTCTTTTTAGAGTCTCCGGTTTAATTTCTTCTGTGCCGGCTGAAAAAACAATGCTTTCACCTTTTTTGATATCTACCTCAAAAAAGCCAGGAACAAAAAGGTCTTCAAGACAATCATAGCCTCTGTTCTTTTCTTCAATATATTCAATATTGTAATACCAGTGAGGAACATGCGTATATTCAACATCCCTTGAAAATTGCATGTGAACAAATGAATACCCCGGATACATTCTTAATTTAATGCCGTTTTCAATTTTGTGAAAGCGAGTATCGGCATAAATATTTTCTTTTGTAAGGTTGTGAACACATCTAAAAGCAAGAAAAGGATTAAATCTCAACTTAGTTGGAGAATGAGCATCAATCAGAGTGTATCTTATCATAACTCTGTCACATTCGGTAGAAAAGAGCATTTCTTTTGATAACAAAACACCACCCACACGATAAGTAATTTTAGGAATAGGTTCTGTTGAATAATCAATAATGTATTTATGACCTTTAGGGTTAAAAACTTCAGGGTACTTGTGAATGCCTAAATTAAACTGTGCATCACGTTGTACAATAGAAACATCAAAACTAGAAAGCAGAACATGGTTTTCATTATCGACATTCAGTTGGGGACAAATCAATAATCCATGGTATTTCCGTGTATTACATTCAATTATGGTAGTGCATGAAAATGCTCCGCTTCTGCTTGAATGAATGTATTCCTTGTTCAGCGAATATTCCAGATTTACAAGTTTCGATTTATCAAAATTTATATAACTCATATTCAGTAACTTAATCAGTTAACTTTTTCAACTCAACTATAATGAATAATCCTCAAAAAATACAATATTTATTTTAAATTAAAATTAATTTTTGATTAATATAATAAGTATTTTTGCATTGCGTTATTAGCTTGGCAAATAAACAAATATGCTCACAAAAGTATTTTCTACATTGCCAATAAACTTAATGACAATATTTTAGCTATGCATTTTTCAGTAAGATCCTCTCTTTTACAGATATTTGTAATATTTTCTTTTGGAATTTTAATTTTTATTTCTTGTAAAAAAGATAAAATTTTCAATGAAGATCCTTCCACAACTCTTTCATTATCAAAAGATGAAATTTTATTTGACACAATATTTTCTACTATAGGTTCGACTACTAAAATGTTCTGGGTAAAAAATCCAACCAATAACAAACTTAGGATTAGTTCAGCATATCTTGCCGGAGGGCAATCATCGAATTACAGAATAAATATTGACGGAAATTCTTCTCTTACGCAGTCAAACATTGATATTGAACCTAATGACAGCATTTTTGTTTTTGTCAAAGTAACTATTGACCCCCAAAATTCTAATTCACCAATGGTAGTTAGAGATTCTATTATGTTTGAAGTAAACGGAAACAGGCAAAGAGTGCTGCTTACGGCATGGGGACAGGATGCGCATTACATTGTTGCTGACAAATCTCTTGGCAGTTTAAAATACAAGATTGTAGCTGCTGAAAATGAAAACATTACATGGAGCAACGATAAACCTTATCTTATTTATGGGTATGCTGTTATTGACTCGGTTGGAAGATTGAATATTGATCCTGGATGCAGGATACATTTTTATAACCGTTCAGGAATGTGGGTTTACAAAGGCGGCTGTTTAAAAGTAAATGGCACAAAAACCGACTCTGTTGTTTTTCAAGGCAGCAGGCTTGAGCCTTCTTACAAAGCTGTTCCAGGTCAATGGGATAGAATATGGATAAATGAAGGAAGTACTGATAATGAAATTAATTATGCAATTATAAAAAATGGCTTTATCGGCATTCAGGCAGAAACGATGAATTCAGGAATGGGAAATCAGTTGAAAATAAACAACACCATTATTGCCAATATGACAGGTATGGGAATTTTTACTAAATTCTACAAGATAACTGCTGGTAACCTACTTATTTATAATTGTGGCAGTTATGCAATTTGCCTTACTACAGGCGGAAATTATGATTTCAGGCACTGTACTGTTGGAAATTATTGGGATTTATCATCAAGGCAAACATCATCACTTGTTCTAAGTAATTATTATGAAGATCCTTACACATCAAGTATTTACAGCGGTGATCTCACAAAAGCATATTTTGGCAATTGCATTATTTATGGTTCGATAGACGAAGAGATTACTTTAGCGAACAGAACTGATCTTGGCACTCAATTTAATTATAAATTTGAAAACTGTTTGCTGAAAACATTATATACTAATTATAACCCCGCAAATTACATCTCATGTCTTGCAAATGTTGACCCTATGTTTGTTGATTCAAAAAATCATATTTATACACTTCAACCAGGCTCAGGTGCAATAAATCTTGGAAATAAAAGCATTGTAACATTCAGTCAATTGCAAATGCTTGACCTTTCATTAGATTTAAAAGGGAATAACAGATTAGGCATTCAAACTCCGGATGCCGGATGTTATCAACATATTCCTTAAATATTCTTTAATTAAAAATTAAAGACAAGTAACGGAACTTTTGTATGGAAAAGAATCTGTTTAGTAACATTAGGTGTAAACAGTTTTTCTATATAACTCTTCCTTTTTGATGTGATGGCAAGAAAATTAATATTGTGTTTATCAATGAATTTATTAATTGCTTCAGCTTGATCCTTGCCTTGAATTAAATAGCATTCAACATTAAATGTCTTATAAGATTTTTCAAGCTGTTGCTTGAGATTATCCATTTTATAACTATCGAAAGCATCTTTTTTACTGTCACCAATATGAATACATTTAACCGAAACATCAAATGGTGAAACAATACTGATCAATTTTCTAAAAGCTGAGAAATCATTATCGTTGAAGTCAGTAGCATACAGAATATTAAGTTTCTCGGAGTCATTAAAGCAAGCTTTAGGTGGAACAGCAAGAACAGGGCATTTTGATTTCTCTATAATTTTAAGTGCAAAAGAGCCCACAAGTTTATCATTTTTCGGATTCTTACCCTGAGTGCCCAAAACAACAAATCCTGGTTTGTACTTTTTAATATAATCTAACAAATCATTTTCAGGCAATCCGTATTCTATGGCTGTGGAAATTTTCACATGCTCTTTTTCATCTTTCGAAAGAAGCTTAAGTAATTTATCTTTATACTCCTTAGCAT
>CAZELC010000194.1:0-5985 GCA_964512865.1 uncultured Bacteroidales bacterium | reverse complement strand
TATAAAAATTTTAAATGGTTGATTTATAGTAATATGTAATTTTTATAACTTTTTTTCAACAATAAGTACTTGTAAAATAAAAAACAATTTCATAATTTTACAGTCTTTTTATAAATTAAAGGCAGTTATACTCTACATTTTGAAAATAATTTTGTGTATGAAAAAAAATATTACTTTTTTATTTTTCTTCCTCGCTTCTGTTGTTATATATGCACAACAGGAGGTTCAGGTAAGCCATAATATGTTTAATAATATGGGTATAAATCCTGCTTATGCTGGTATGAATGATGGCATATGTGCAACTGCAATTGTTCGTCAGCAATGGATGGGGTTTGAAGATGCTCAAGGATATAAAGGAGCTCCTCAGACTTATTTATTATCGATTGATGGTGCAGTTCATCCATTACATGGAGGTTTAGGATTAAATGTGATGCAAGATCAACTTGGATTTGAAAAAAATCTTGATGTCAAACTTTCATACTCTTATAAATTAGCTGCAGGTCCTGGAATTTTGGGCATTGGAGCACAGATAGGTTTCTGGAATAAAAAATATGATTTTACAAAATTTCTTCCTATTGATATTAATGATCCAAAGCTATTGGGTGGTGGCGAAGAAGGTAATATGGCAACTGATTTTGCATTTGGTGTTTTTTACCAAATACCAAGTAAATTATATTTTGGTTTATCATCTTCACAACTTTCGCAAGCAGAGATTTCTTATACCACATCACTTGCAGCACCAACTCTATCCCGTCATTATTACGTATCAGCCGGTTATTATTATCCAATTCCCAGTAACCCTTCACTTGAACTCGATCCTTCCATACTCATTAAATCTGATCTTGCTTCTACACAATTTGATGTAAATGCTTTATTAAAATTTAATAATACTTTCTGGGGTGGAATAAGTTGGAGAGCACAGGATGCTATTGTAGCTCTTATAGGTTATCAAAGAAATTTCAATTTTGGTACACTTAGGCTTGGGTATTCATATGATTTTACAACTTCTGCTCTTAATAATTATAGTAGTGGAAGTCATGAGATTATGTTAGGCTATTGTTTTAAAATTACTAAAGCCGAAAATCATGAGAGTTACGATAATGTTAGATTCTTATAACATATATAAATGTAACCAATTTGAAACAAAAACGTAAAACGAATTTAAATTACCGTTTAATATAATATTCTTAATATTTAAAACGTTAATGTTAAAGAAAAGAACTAAAACAGAGATGCTATGAAAAAGTTGCTAATTTCATTTTCAGCTATCCTTATACTACTTGGAATCCTTACAAGTTGTAATAATTCTGGCAAAGGTCAGTTAATAGGAGTTCAAGATAGACCTGATTGGTATCAACCCGATCCATATGGAATGCTTTTTATACATATGGGGAGCTATAATATGGGTAATAGTGATCAGGATGTACCTTATGCACAAATATCTCCTTCAAAAACAGTTTCTGTTCAAGCATTTTATATGGATGAAACAGAAATTACAAATAATGAATACAGACAATTTGTTTATTGGGTTCGGGATTCAATTGCACATCGTAAACTTGGCGAGCAATTAGAAGAACATTTAATCACAGAAAATGAAGAAACTGGTGAAACTTATGAACCACCTTATATTAACTGGAAAGCAAAAATTGAGTGGGATGGTACTGATGAAGAGCAAAGAGATATTCTTAATACAATGTATATTTCAGAACAAGAAAGATTTTACAGAAGAAAAGAATTAGACCCCCGTATGTTCAATTATGATTATAGTTATATAGATTTTAAAGCTGCTGCTGCAAAAGATTATTCTTCAAGTAATTTAACAGCAGGTTCATTAAATAACAACAGACCACAGGGATTGAAAGACAGGTCAGTATATATTATCAAAAAAACCATTAACATATTTCCGGATACCCTTGCATTTGTGCATGATTTCACATATTCATTTAATGATCCAATGACTCAAAATTATTTCTGGCATCCAGCTTATGATAATTATCCGGTTGTAGGAGTAAACTGGGTACAGGCTCGTGCTTTTTGTATTTGGAGAACATTATTAATGAATAGTTGGCTGTATAGTCAGGAAGAATCATATGTTAACGATTTTCGTCTTCCTACAGAATCAGAATGGGAATGGGCTGCACGTGGAGATCTTGATTTAAGTCCATTTCCATGGGGAGGTCCATATATCAGAAATAGTAATGGTTGTTTCTTGGGAAACTATAAACCGTTACGTGGTAATTATCTTGATGACGGGGGATTTCATACTGTAGTGGTTGGTCATTATGCTCCAAATGATTTTGGATTATATGATATGGGAGGAAATGTTGCAGAATGGACCAGCAATGCTTTCGATGAATCTGCTTATAATTTTGCTCATGATTTAAATATGGATTACAGGTATGAAGCAAAAGATACCGATCCTCCGGCACTAAAGAGAAAGGTAATTAGAGGAGGTTCATGGAAAGATGTTGGCTATTTCATGCAAACAGGTACACGTACGTATGAATATCAAGATACATCTAAATCTTATATTGGATTCAGGTGTGTCCAGACTTATCTTGGTCGTGATAAAAATGATGGACCTAATGCATCTAATGTATATAATTAATAGTGAATTTTTTATCAATATATCAATCAAAGAACCTAAAGAATTAATTAAACACAAACTAACTAAATACCTAATCAACTATGAAGAACCTAGTAAGAAGTAAAAAGTTTAAAAACTTCATGTCTAAAATTGTATGGCTGGGGTGCGTCTGTTGTAATCATTGGTGCATTATTTAAAATTGAGCACTATCCTGGAGCTGGTCCAATGCTGATGATCGGATTAGGAACTGAAGCAATCATATTCTTTTTCTCTGCATTCGAACCACCACACGTTGAACCAGATTGGAGCCTTGTGTATCCTGAACTGGCCGGAATGTATCATGATGCCGAAGCTGAAGCTGAAGAAAGTGAACATAAGAAAAGCATGACAGAAGAACTCGATAAAATGCTTGAAGAAGCAAAAATTGGTCCTGAACTTATTGCTAGTCTTGGAAAGGGGCTGACCAAATTAAATGAAACAACATCTAAATTATCTGATGTAAGCGAAGCTTCAGCTGCAAGTGATGAATTTGTTCAGAATATTAAAAGTGCATCAAAGTCAGCTGGTGAATTAACGAATTCTTATAATAAAACATCTGAAGCTCTTACAAAAGATATAAGTTCAACAGAAGGTTATGCAAATAGTATTAAAGCTGTTTCTCAATCTGCAAATGAACTTGCAAACACTTATGCTCAAACTTCGGAAGTCCTTAAATCTGATCTTGGTGCATCACAAGATTATGTAAATAGTGTAAAAAAGCTACAAGCTCAGCTCTTGAGCTTGCGGATCAATATAGTAAATCAGCCGAATCATTAACAAAATCAGCCCAGGCAATTGATTTTTCTGCTGTTGATGGTAAATCATATGGTGAACAAATTCAAAAAATTTCGCAAAACCTTGCTGCCCTCAACTCTGTCTATGAACTTCAATTAAAAGGTACAAGCGAACAAGTTCAGGCTACTAATAAACTTCAGGATACATTAAATCAGTTTATGAGTAATCTTGGCGAATCGAATGATAATACATTGAAGTTTAAAAGTGAAATTGCTACCCTTACTAAAAATCTGTCTGCTCTTAACAATGTTTATGGTAACATGCTTGCTGCCATGAATGTTAATGTTAACAGATAATAGGATTTTGGAATAATGATTATTAAAAATTTAAAATAAAAACATAAAAAATGGCTGGTTATAAAGAAACCCCGCGACAAAAGATGATCGGGATGATGTATCTGGTATTAACAGCTCTTTTAGCTCTTAATGTTTCAAAAGATATATTAAATGCTTTCGTTATAGTAAACCAAGGATTAAAAACAAGTCAGGCAAATGTTACAAGTAAAAATGAACTGATTTATGCTAATTTTCTGAAAGCATCCATGGAAAATCCCGTTAAAGTTAAACCCTATCTTGATAATGCGTTAAAAGCTCAAAAAATTACTGATGAATTAGTTAAATATATCAGTGAACTAAGAACAAAAGTAGTAGCTTACGCTGAGTTTGGCATTAAAGATAAAAGTGAAGACGCTGCCATATGGGCAAAAGCAGATACTATCCCATTATCAGCAATTGGCGCTAAAGATAATTACGATAAACCAATGGAAATTCTTATTGGAGGATCAGAAAGTGGCGCAACTGGAGAAGGGAAAGTACTTAAAGATAAACTGGCAAAGTTTAAAACGGATATGATTGCTTTGCTAATGAATGAAAAAGATAAAAAATCTACCGAAAAAAACTTTCCTTTCAATTTAGAGGATTCTTATAGTATTACTGAGGGAAGGGTTGTAAGTTGGGTACAAAATAATTTCTATCATACTGTTCTTGCAGCAGATGTCGCTTTATTGAATAAAATGCTTATCGATGTGAAGACCGTTGAAGGTGATATTATTGCTAAATTATATGCTAATGTTGATGCAGCTTCTTTTAAATTTGATAAAATTGTAGCTAAGGTAGTGGCTCCTTCAAGTTATATTATGAGTGGCAGTGAATATAAAGCAAATATTTTCCTTGCAGCTTATGATAGTAAAAAATCACCAGATATATACATTGGTGATACAAATACACACGTAGGCGAACTACTTGATAAAGCAAAATTTGAAGACGGTATGGGTGTATATACTACTTCTGGTGCCGGTGTAGGCGAGAAAAAATATACAGGATGGATAAGCATTACAAAACCTGGTGAAACAACTCCTACTCTTTACAATTTCAGCAGTTCTTATTTTGTTGGTACACCTACTGCTACTGTTTCTGCAGATAAAATGAATGTTTTTTACATTGGTGTTGATAATCCTGTTTCAATTTCAGTACCTGGCGTACCAAGCGATCAGGTTCAGGCTTCAATGACAAGTGGTACTCTTACATCTAAAGGTGGGGGAAAATACACTGTAAAAGTTACTGCTGGTGCTACAAAAACTACTATTAATGTGATGGCAAAAATGGGTGGTAAAGTCACTTCAATGGGTTCTGCAGAATTTCGTGTTAAGCGAGTTCCAAATCCTGAAGCATATATTGCAAATGTAAATGGCGGACTTGTTTCTAAATCTTTACTGGCAGCTGCTGGCGCTATTATTCCTAAAATGCCTGAAGGATTTGACTTTGATTTAAATTTTTTAATTACTTCATTTACCTTAACAATTACTTCTGCTGGTGACCTTATTGAAAAGTATGGAGTAGGAAATAAATTAACTGCTGATATGATTGCCGCTATTAATAAAGCAAAACTCGGTACGAAGGTTTATATTGAAGATATTAAAGCTAAAGGACCTGATGGTACAACGCGTAACTTGGCTTCGATCAATCTAAAACTTAAATAAACTTATGTTTATAATGGAGGTATTATGTTAAAAATAAAAAATCTGATATTTGCAATATTGTGCTTAATGCTTGGTTTACCAAGCATTAACGCTCAAGTTATGGATAGTCCACCACTTGACGGGGTGTATGAAAAAATTCATAATTTAAATCGTGTGCCAATACCCTATGCTCCTTTACGCGAAGCGGATGCTTTATGGACAAAACGCATATGGAGGGTTATTGATATGCGTGAGAAAATAAACCATCCATTTTATTATCCTACTGATGAACAAAATGGAAGAAAGAGTTTTATGCAAGTTGTTCTTAGCGCAATAAAAGAAGGTACAATAACGGCTTATGAAACGGGTAATGATGAATTTTTAGTGCCTTATACTTATGACCAGATTATGAAAGTGCTCAATAAAACAGATTCATCAACTCAACAAAGATCATATCCTCCATATGATTATTATGATACCGTAATTGTACAACCATTTGAACCGTCTACAGTAAAAAAAATAAGACTTAAAGAAGACTGGTTTTTTGATAAACAACGTTCGGTTATGGACGTAAGAATACTTGGTATTTGCCCAATATTAGACGATA
>CAZELC010000193.1:0-5985 GCA_964512865.1 uncultured Bacteroidales bacterium | reverse complement strand
ATGGAAAACCAAAAAAAATTATCAAATAAATGATATATTAAAAAGAAATTGATATATTTGATTTGTAAAATTTAGGTTTGGCTTAAACTGGAAATAGATCATTTCAGTTGTTTATTTTTATAATGCATACAAAATGAACAGAATAATATTTCTTCTTATCACGATTACTCTTTTCAATCTCGCAAGCTATTCACAAAGACCATTAACTGTGACTGACTACGACGGCAACGTTTATAATGCAATAACAATTGGCACGCAGGTGTGGATGAAACAAAACCTGAGGGTGACGCATTTTAATAATGGCGACCCAATGGAAAATGTCACTGTAGATTCTTTGTGGCATATTCCTTATGGAACCAACGGATATTGTAATTATAATAATGATTCAAGCCTAGCTGCTACTTATGGAAGGTTATATGGTTTTCGTAGTTATTATGCCGATAATCTGTCACCAGTAGGATGGCATATTCCAACAAAAGCGGATTGGGATACTTTGATAAGTTATCTTGGGGGAGCAAATATTGCTGGTGGAAAACTTAAAGAGATTGGTTTTGTAAACTGGCAAAATCCAAATACAGGTGCAACCAATGAAAGCTATTTTACTGCACTTCCTGGTGGTTATCGGGCACTGACATTTGTTGGTCTAGGACAAGAAGCACACTTTTGGACCTCAGGTGAACAAAACTATAATTTCAAATGGGCTTCTGCAGTTGTTATGTATTTTAATGATAGTAGTATATTGATTGACGACTGGGAAAGTGAGTATTTAGGTCTTTCAATAAGGCTTATCCGAAATAAAAATGCAGGTATTGAAGATGTTGAAGATAATGGGAAGATCAATATCTTCCCAAACCCTGCCACTGATAAGATTACAGTTTATTGTTATGAGGAAAAATGTTCGGCAGTACAGATATATAATATGCTGGGAGAATCCGTTATGCAATTTGATATGCTAGGAAAGACAAGCAATATTGATATTGGGAATTTGCCAAGAGGCATTTATATTATTAGAGTTTCCGGCGTTGATTTCACAGTTCAAAAAAAGTTAATTAAAAACTAATATAATTTAAAGAAATGGAAGATAAAAAAGCAGGATCGCCAATCAGTGCATTTGTAAATAAGAATTTTTCTCAGATTGCTATGATTGAGAAAATATCACTTGCAATTTTTGCATTGGGACAAATTCTCTATTGGCTAAAACAAACCAATTTTAATTTTATACTTATTATAGGTTCGGTTCTGGTTGCCGTCATTTATTTCTTATTTAGCTTCAAAACTATTGAAATTGATTCTGTGAAAGACTCGAGTTCAATAGGCTCAATTGCTATTGCTTCTTTTGCTTATAAGTTATCTTATTGGGGATTAGCGATAATATCAGTGGCATTTATATTTTTTGTTACTGAATCTAAGTCAATTAATCAACTACTTATAGTTGGTGGAGGTACATCGCTTTTTGCTTTATTTTTCTCCATAAAAGTCCATGGTGATCTGAAAACTAAAATGTTTGATGTCTTTTATTATTTGAGAATGATAGCATTTATTCTTTTATTAGCAGTTTTTTTATTTATGAGAACTGATCTAATCAATATGTACACAAGTTGAAAACCTGATTTTAATTGATATATTTGCAAACTCTTATACAGACAAATTTTTGCAAATGACCGAAAAACAACCGATACAGATAGAAATGTACTACACCTTTACTTGTCCAAACTGCAAGTTAATGAGACGGCTGCTTGATGAAGTATTACCAAAGTTTAAAGATAGATTCGTTCTTAAACAAAAGCTTGCAAATTCACCACTTGGTATGGTAAGAACTATGAAACTAGGCATTCATGCTGTTCCTGCTCTGGTTATTGATGGTAAAGTAATATTCCGATCAGTTCCTTCAAAAGAAGAGTTAATTAATAAATTAAAGAGTTATAAATAATTAAATTCAAAATATGGAAAAAAAGAAAAAACTCAGATGTCCGATTGGTGTTCCTGCAGGAATTATTTCAGCCCTTATCGGTTTAACCGGAATAGTTTTAAACAGTATTGATTTTAACTTAACCGGACTTATTACTTCTATTGCACTATTTTTAATTTCGATGCCATTTGTCAGAGTTATAATGATGGTGCACTCAGCGAATGATCGTCTTGATGAGCTGGAGAGTAAGATAAAATAAACAGTATCCCAACGCACTTTAACACAAAGAATTTCAACTTTTTTTATATTGCTATTTCCTTAAAGCATTTTAATAAATATTTTGGTGTCCGCAGGGTTAATAAAATGTTTAACGTACAGTGGATTTTATAATTAGCAAAAATAAATACTAATTGTTTTTAATTTGGAAATTAAATTGAAGTTTTGTAATTTTGAATAAAATACTTAATTATGCCAACAATATTAATCATTGCAGGGTGGAGATTGTTTTTCTATTCCAATGAGGGAAATGAACCCATTCATGTTCATGCGGAAAAAGCTGGTATGGAATGCAAGTTCTGGTTGGACGTTGAGGACTATGAAATAAAAGAGGCTCATGCTTATAATTTGACAATTCAGGCAAAAAGGGAAATAAAGAAAATAATCTATGACCATTTTGATTATATCGTTTCTGAGTGGAATAATTATTTAAAGTGAGGAATATAAAATGAAAAAGTTATTTGAAGTCACTGAGGTTCGCTTTGAAAATGAATTTATCATAATTATGGTAGATGGTAGGTTAATTAAACTCAAAGTTTCTGATGTATCGCAAAGACTTGCAAATGCTTCAAAAGAAGAAAAATTGGAGTACATTGTATCTCCATCAGGGTATGGTATTCATTGGCCTAGAATTGATGAAGATTTGTCAATATTTGGTTTGCTAAAAATGCATCAAGCTTAGAATTTGTTTGATAAAATACTTAATACTTCCACTTTCCATTATATACTTTTTCTCTATACTTCTTCTTCATACTTTATACTAAAATAAAAAACTTTCTTAAGTTTGTAAAAAGAAAAAGATGTTCAAAGATAATATCATTTACGGTATTCGCCCCGTTATAGAAGCAATAAGAGCAGGTAAAGAAGTTGACAAAATACTTATCCTAAACGGGCTCAAAAGCGAAAACCTGTACGAACTTCGTGAGCTTATAAAACAGCACGAAATTCCTTATCAATATGTTCCGGCCGAAAAGCTGAACAGAGTTACTTCTAAAAATCATCAGGGAATTATCGGTTATATTTCTGAAATTGAATACCAGAAAATTGAGAACGTTTTGCCAATGGTATATGAGCAGGGTAAAGATCCGCTTATACTTATTCTCGACAGGATAACAGATGTTAGAAATATTGGTGCCATTGCCCGAACAGCTGAATGCACCGGGGTTGATGCTATTGTAATTCCTTTGAACGGCTCAGCAAAATTAAATGCTGATGCGGTAAAAACTTCCTGTGGTGCTTTAATGAAGATTCCGGTATGTCGTCATGCCAATCTCAAAGATGTTTTTGTTTTTTTAAAAGACTCAGGTTTGCAAATAATAGCATGCACTGAAAAAACAGATAAACTTTATACACAGGCTGATTATAACGGACCGGTTGCAATCGTGATGGGTTCGGAAGAAGACGGTATTTCAGGAGAGTATTTAAAACGATCAGACGCAAGAGTTAAGCTGCCGATGTATGGTGAAATCGAATCTCTCAATGTTTCGGTAGCAGCGGGGGTTTTATTATATGAAGTCATCCGGCAAAGAAACCTCTAATTTCCCATTTATGATTTCGGTCAGGCTCAGCCTGCACTAAAAGTGCAGTGCCGAAAGTCGACCGAACATATTTTACAGATAAAAAGAAACGAGCCACATTTCCCTGCCAACCGCAGGTTGGGACACGTCGGCATAAATGCAGACGGCTCAATGTGACTCGTTTTCGATATAAAGTTAAACTCTCTCTTTGGGTTTTCTTTATTTATTATTTTTTATATAATTCACCAACCCTTTAGCCTCAAATATCTTCATGAGTTTTTCCTATAGAGATAATGTTTTCTAATCTGTGATAATCTGTGAAATCTGTGGTAAATAAACAAACCACAAATAACACAGATAAACACAGATGAATTTTATTAAAACTTAATAATCTATTACTTTAGTTATTACTCTTAATATAATTTACTAACCCTTTAGCCTCAAATATCTTCATCAGCTTTTCGGGTAACGGAGCAAAAGAATAATCTTTACCGGCAATTATTATTTTTCCATTTTTAAAATCAATCTCTACTTTATCACCTTGCTTATAATTATCCACAGCTTCAGGAACAACAAGAATTGGTAGTCCCTGATTTACTGATGATCTGTAGAATATTCTGTTTACGGATTTCACAATGACAGCTTTTATTCCGGCAAAGGCAAGTCCTACAGAAGGATGTTCTCTGGAACTACCGCAACCGAAATTCCATCCGGTAATCAAAATATCATCAGCTTTTACTTTTTCAGCAAAGCTTTCATCTATTCCTTTAAAAAGATGAGGCATTATCTTCTCAGCTTCAGAGCTGTTTACATTATATGTAAGATTGCCGGCAAACATCTGGTCGGTATTCAGATTGTCAACATCAGAATAATTCCAGACATTTTGTTCGCATCTGTTGTCAGTAATCTTATGTCCATCACCACCTGCCGATTCTTTTTTATAAGGGAAAACATCATTCGCTTTTATCTCTCTCGGGTCGGCAATTTCGCCTTTTAATGCAGAGTATGCAACAGTTGCAGGAGAAGCCAGATAAATATTTGCCTTCTCATTTCCCATTCGGCCAAGGAAGTTTCTGTTGGCTGTAGATATAACATTATAATTATCGGCAGGTATTCCCTGACCTGTCCCAAGACATGGTCCGCAAGAAGGAGAAAGGAAATTAGCGCCGGCATTTAAAAGATCAACGACAAGTCCTTCTTTCATTGCCTGAAGATAGATTTCCATTGAGGCCGGGATTACCAATAGCTGGAATCCTTCCGGTATTTTTTTGCCTCTCAGGATATCTGTTGCCATTCTGATATCTTCGATTCTTCCGTTAGTGCACGTTCCAATTAATGCCTGTTGCAATTTTAATCCTTGTACTTCGCTAACTGCCTTAACATTATCAACATGATGCGGAGCAGCAACAACCGGAAATAATGTTGTAAGGTCAATTTCATACTCCTTTAAGTATTTTGCATCATCATCAGCCCATGTTCCGTTGATTTTTTCACCGAGGAAATCTGTAAGAACTTCATCACAAGGAAATACAGCATTCTTTGCCCCCATTTCAGATGCAAGATTTGCAATAGTCATTCTTTCCGAAATAGAAAGACTTTTCACACCATCTCCATGATATTCTATCGACATATAATCAGCACCATCTGAGCCAATCATACCAATTATCCATAGTGCAAGGTCTTTTGCAAAAACACCTTTTTGCATCTTACCTTTAAGTGTAATTTTTATTGATTCAGGAACGCGGAACCATGTTTCGCCTTGTTTCCAAAGACCGGCGGTTTCAGTGCGGTCGATACCGGCTGCAAATGAGTTAAATGCTCCTGCTGTACATGTATGGCTGTCGCTTCCGACAACTATCATATTCGGCTTTGCGTACAGCGACATAAGCTGATGGCAGATACCATTTCCGACATCATGGAATTTTTTGATGTTTTGCTTTTTAACGATATCACGTATTTTCTGATAATCGTTAGCAAGTTTTGCATTAGTAGGAGGAGCATTGTGATCAAGAACGATCAAAAGCTGGTTAGGGTCAGCAACCATTTCGCCTCCCATTTTAGCAAAAGTAGAATGAATACTTGCGGTATTGTCATGTGAAAGGACAATATCGGGTTTTTTAAAAACAATGGCACCGGTTTCAGCACCAAGGATTTTTTCTGCAAAAGTTTTTCCTGCCATAATATTATTTTTTTTGAATGTATAACCTAAATAGTACTGCAAAAATAGGTTAATTATTAATACAAAAAGAGCCGTTTAAAAAATTTTAAACGGCTCTTAAATAT
>CAZELC010000192.1:0-6012 GCA_964512865.1 uncultured Bacteroidales bacterium | reverse complement strand
AATTCCTGTGCATAAACTGTTGGATGCAACAAAAGGAAAGCAGCACCAAAACATGATGAGAAAGTTGGCGTAGGCTCTTTAATACCTCTTTCAGTTCCGGCAACTTTTGCAGTGTAACCACTCAGGAAGTGATACATAGTCTGATCATAAGTCAGTTTTGATACCGGAGGAAGAACGCCAAAAGCATCAGCAGTAAGGAATATAATATTTTTTGGATGAGTTCCTTTAGAAACTGGTTTCACTATATTATTGATAAAATATATAGGATAAGAAACGCGTGTGTTCTCAGTTTTTGCTGCACTCTTGAAATCTATCTCACCTGTTTTTTCATCATAAACAAGGTTTTCGAGAAGAGCATCGCGTTTTATTGCATTGTAAATATCAGGTTCGTTTTCCTTGCTTAAGTTGATGCATTTTGCATAGCAACCGCCTTCGTAATTAAATACTCCTGAATCATCCCAGCCATGTTCATCATCACCGATAAGGAAACGTTTAGGATCAGCAGAAAGAGTTGTTTTACCTGTTCCTGAAAGGCCGAAGAAAATTGCAGTATCACCATCTTTTCCCATATTTGCCGAACAGTGCATGGAAGAAATCCCTTTAAGAGGAAGGAAATAATTCATAACTGAGAAGATTCCTTTTTTTATCTCACCACCATACCATGTACCACCAATGCATGCCATACGTTCTTTAAGATTAAAAGCTGCAAAAACATCGCTGTTCAAGCCCTGTTCTTTCCACTGTGGATTTGTAGCCTTACATGCATGAAGAATAACAAAATCAGGTTCAAAATCTTTTAGCTCTTCTTCGGTAGGGCGGATAAACATATTTTTTACAAAATGCGAAGCCCATGCTATCTCACTAACAAGTCTTATCTTTAGCCTTGTGTTTTCATTAGCACCACAAAATGCATCAGTTACATAAAGTTTTTTGCCGCTAAGTTGATTTTTTGCAATACCTTTTAAATGTCCCCAAACTTCTTCTGAAATTGGTTTATTATCAGAGCTTTTCCTGTTTGGACTTGCCCACCATACATTCTTTTCATTTTCCGATTCACGGACGATGTATTTGTCTTTCGGAGAACGGCCGGTAAAAATACCTGTGTCAACATTAACAGCACCTGTGTTAGTTACAAATCCTTTTTCAAAACCTTCAAGTTTTGGATCTGTTTCGTGTTTAAAAAGTTCATCGTAAGATAAGTTATGGAAAATTTCAGTTACGTTGTTTATTCCATACTTAGATAAATCAATATCTTTTTTACCTGAACAACAATTACAACCCATAATAGTAATTTTTAAATTGTGAATTATTTATTTTAAATGAATTAATTAGTTTTAATATGGTACAAACTTAAGGTTTTTTTAAATCGCTTCTCAGAATTATTGTGATTTTTTTATCAGTAATTATACAGATAACAGAGTAAGGAAATAATTGGGTTGTGATGAAAGGTTTATAGAGATTTGCAAAGAAAAAAGCAAGAAAGTAAAATATATCTATAAAACTTTTGATGAGCAACTGCTCTTGAATTTTCAATTGATATTATTTACCACAGATTACACAGATTAACACAGATAAGAGTCAAAGTTTGAGGAAATCTCAGTAATATGTGATTTCATTATATAAAAACTGCTTCTAAAAATCCTCAAAATAATAATGGTTATGAGCCCCATCACAAAAGGGAGCATTTTTAGTTTTACCACAGCGGCATAAGCTATAATGTTCTTCAACAAAAGGTTTACTTTCGTATTCGTCTTTCAGTTCGATGCCTCCTTCAATATCAAAAGGGCCGTTATCCTGAATTATAATCTTTGGCTCCCGTTGATTGGTGCTGCATTTTTTACCGTCCGAAGTTTCATAACTCAGTGCACCTGTGGGACATTTCTCAATTACTTCCATTATCTTACTTTCTTTCGCACCAAAAACATCTACCCATGGCATACGCTCAACATCAAATACTTTTGGAAGTGAATTAAGGCAAACTGCCGAATGAGAACATATTGTCTTGTCGAAAAAAATTGTCAGCGATTTCCCTTTATATCTTGCAAGTTTTCTTTCCTCAGGCTTAATAATTCTCTCACCTGAATAATTAGTCTCCAGATGCTTTCTGTCGCAATAAGGCTTAAACTCTGATTTTCCACATCTGCAGAGTGACATACGCGGTTTTGTTTCAATCTTTTTACCATTTGCATATTCAAGGTTTTCAAGATCGACAACCACAATCGGACCTGCCTTAATAACATCTATTACCGGTTTTTTCTTTTCCATAACGAAATAAATTATTCATTAAAATACTCTTTCATCTGATCAAAATAATATTCGAGCCAGCCCTGTTTATAATCTCGCGACTGACCATCAGGAATATCCGAATGTCTAAGTGTAAGTTTTGTACAGCCATCTATTTCTTCCAAATTCAGCTCAAGAAGAGAGTCTTTATCATCATCAGCAAACTCTGTGGTTCGCCATTTTTGAACAATCTTCTTATCGGGAACAAGTTCTATTGTAGTGCCACTGATATAATTATCCCATATTTTAAAACTGCCGCCAACAACAGGATCAATCTCCGATTCAGAGCCTATCATCTCTGAATGAAGTAAGCTGCTCAACCATGTTTGATAAAGTTTTTGGGGCTTACATTTAAAAGTTTCAATTAATACGAATGACTCCATTTAAATTATTTTTTTGATAAATAATGCTGATTGAGTAAAAACAAATATGCACCGGGCATGTGATGAATAAAATCATGCTTTCTTTTAAGTTTATCAATATACTGCTCAAAATATTCAGGTGTTGCTTTAAGTATTACCGATTGCCCAGCAGTGGTATAATCCATACTTTTTACATAAACAGGTTCTTTAAGCTGAGGCATAGTTTTGTGTACTATCTTGAACGCCCTTTTTCCAAGAATCTTTGTATAAGTTTTCTGTGCCTTTTCAGTAGAGTTGAACAGCTTTCTGTACACAGATTTCAGCACCATTCTTACAACCGGTTTTTTTATCTGAGCAAAAGCATCATTAATATTATTGAATGGATTTACTCCTGGTAGATCATTAACGGTTTCTATAGAGAAAGGTGTTTCAGGAACCCAGTCTTCAGTATTAATTACTCTTAAACCCCAGCCTCCTCCGGTAATAAAGTCGTAATCATAAGCATAAAACTGATTGCCCGGCTTGGGAGCGGCGCAACAATATGTTTTAAATGTGATATCCTTCGGGATGTTTTCGCAATAATAAAGATAAGATCTTAAAAGATATGCTATTGCGGCACCCTGACTGTGACCGATAATCAGAATATCTTTGATGCCTTTCTGATAATATTCATTAATTTTTTTAACTATAAGAGGAGCAATAGCTGACAATCCGACTACCCAACCGGCATGAACATAAGAGTTTGGGATATCGGCAAGTTTATATTTAAAAGTCGTGACAGAATCAATGATAAGTTCTCCTGCTGCAGGTATCATTCCGGCATAAAAATCAGCAAGCCATGACACCATTGTAGCAGTTGTCGCCCTGATGCTTATTACGGCTACATTATCATTTCCAAGCCAGAGATCCCATCTGTTGTCAAGACCTACAACAGGTGAGCGGTACTCAAGTTTATAGCCGTCGGGGTAAGGAAGTGTGATATTTGTCCATGGAGTATCAATCTGACGAGCAGTTATTTCAAGCAAGTTTTTGAATTCAATAGGATCGAAGCCGGGTTTGAGCTTCTGCTGTGCAGAAATCTTAATATAAAAACCAGTCATTACTAAAGCTAAAAGCAAATATCTTTTCATAAACATATATTTGTAAGCGTAAATTTATAAAATATATCTTTCGTTTTTAACAACTAGCAGGAATTATTATTTTCAGGCATTAGTTTTTTATGCTTGTCCAAATAAAAGTCATTTAATTTAAAATTGGTATAAGCTAAATCCTTCTCACTCTTCATTTTTTCTTACATCAACATAAAAATTGTTGCAAAGCGACAAGATGTATTGCAAATAGCCAGAGATTTCATTAAGATAAACAGAAAAGCTAATTGGAGCAATATTTTTCCATGTTTATAGAAAAGAAGAACCCCGGCCTAACCTAACCGGGGTTCATTTACCAAAACTCATGAAATCGTCAATGATAAGATAAACAAATAGAACTTTACACAACTTTTACGCTATGTAAAAATATAAAATTTTTATGGCATACAATACAAAAATCAGTTAATGGCAGGTGTAGTCAAGTTAAAGGTTGAAATTTTCAAGGGAAAGGTCAATTTTATATAAAATAAAAAAGCCCGTCATTTATTATTGCGGGCTTTTCATGTTAATACTGAATTTAAACTCATGCTACTTTTGTTTTTTTATGATACCTGATATTTGATGTACGGATGCCTCCAACTTTTTCATATTCAATACTATCTTTACCGTATATCGATCCGACAGCAGAAAGTATTCGCTGATTTTTTTCTTTGAGTTTCCTTTCCATGCTGATTAGTTCAGTTCTTAAACCATCGATTTCAGCAAGTTTTTCGTTATAATTTTCAAGGAACTTTTGAAAATCGTTGATCTCAGTTTCAAAATCAGCTGCAGTTAAACCATGTCCAAGGTCAAGGTTCGGAGATATCGCTATCATCCCGCTGTGTCTGTGTCTGGCTTCTGTAACAACATCAGAATTTCTCTTACGTCTGCTCATTTTATATACCCCCTTTCATAGAACTTTAATTAATATTTTATGGATTGCCAATATGTTTTCAAATGGCATGCCATTTAATGTCTGAAATATGATAAAAAACATAATTATCTGATTTTCATAAGTGAAAAATTTATTGTGTAAAACACTAATTATTTTTCAACATTTTTAATTATTTTTATTTAAGGTTCAGCACTTTGAGTATTATTAAGGGTTTCGGCTTATGGAATCAGTATAGCTTAAGTAAAAGGGTGTAATATTTATACTTTACCTAACAAGTTTCAAAGTTTGGTCTGCAACATTTATACTTTACCTAACAAAGTTCAAAGTTTGGTCGGCAACATTCAAGCTCTACTTAACAAAGTTCAAAGCTTGGTCGGCAACATTCAAACTCTACTTAACAAAGTTCAAAGTTTGGTCGGCAACATTCATACTTTTCCTATCAAAGTTTAAAGTTTGTTCAGCAAGGCTCAAACTTTACTTAACAAAGTTTCAAACTTAACAAAGTTTCACCACAAATATCACAGATTTTCACAGATAAACACAGACTTGTATGTTTAACTTCGAGTTGAATGTTTGGCTGGCAAATGTGTAACCTCTCATCTGTTTTACCACAGATATCACAGATTTTCACAGATAAACACAGACTTGTATGTTTAACTTCGTGTTGAATGTTTGGCTGGTAAATGTGTAACCGCTCATCTGTTTCACCACAGATATCCACAGATTTTCACAGATAAACACAGTCTTGTATGCTTAACTTAGAGTTGAATGTTTGGCTGGTAAATGTGTAATCGCTCATCTGTTTCACTACAGATATCACAGATTTTCACAGATAAACACAGACTTGTATGTTTAACTTCGTGTTGAATGTTTGGCTGGTTAATGCGTAACTTTCTTTGCCGATACAAAGAAAGTGTGAAACAAAAACTTCTTTTTAACATAAAAAACAGGGTAAATGTCAGAGCAAGGTTATTAAACAAACATACACTTCAAGCCGCCTGAGGCGTCTGCTCAGTGTGACGTTAAACCATAGTCAGTATGAGAATGCGCTTTAGATATTGTATCGAAGCATAGCAAATCTTCAAATATTATGATTTCTAACAACCGCATTATTGCACAGCAATAAAACTTGTTACAAGAAACAATACTTTAGCTATGCGCTTTGTGATTCGGCAGACTAATCAGTTTACAATAAAGTAAAAGAGCGCCGGCCAGTCGAAAATGCGGGCCAGCTTTGGCGTGAATGACAGAAGCTTAGCAAATCTTCAAATAATATGATTCCTAACAACCGCATTATTGCGCAGCAATAAAACTTGTTGCAAGAAGTCCGGCGTTGCATAAAGGG
>CAZELC010000191.1:0-6084 GCA_964512865.1 uncultured Bacteroidales bacterium | reverse complement strand
GGTCATAAACAAGAATATTATAATTCGTCAACGGTTCAGTGAATACCTTTCTTTTTTCGCCATTAGTATCTTTTATCTGAGCATACATATTAGAAGTTATTGCATTAAGCACGCCCATAGCAGTTCCGTTTTTGTTCCTTCCCGATATTTTAAATGCATTTATAAGCTTTGCCTGTTGCGGATTTTTTATCAGCTCATCAGTGTCATTCATCGAGTCAGTGACAGAATAATATCCCATTGGTGTTCTCCCTATCCTTCGTGAATAGAATATATCTCCTTTCTCAAACAAATCAACAGCTTCAGTAAAGAAAGGGCGGTTTTCGTTGTAAACAGTTTCAAATGGAGATATATTTTTCACAAGATTATCCGACTGAACCTGACTAAAATCCGGCAGCAGTGTCATATCCAAGGTATAACTTTCATTAATTCCGTATTTAAGATCAAGTCCGCCGCTGTATGCGTATGAGAAGTTGCTCTTGCCAGATGTATTATAAGGGAAGTGATCGCCATAAACAGAAATATAAGGAGTAACGGAAAGCCTGAGCGGAGCTTTAATATCATTTATATCATTAAGTTTACCCCAGTAAACATATCTGTTTGTTGCCCCACGTGGCTCCGGCGCCCAATAATCAATTTCTCTGCTTCGTCTTATGCTTCTGGCAATCTGCATTCCCCATGTCTGAGATGCAAGTTTTGGAAACCTTATAGCAGAATATGGTATTTTTAATTCTACAGCCCAACCGGAATCAGAAATATTAACCACCGATTCCCAAACAGAATTGAAAGTATAATCTTTATCACGGTAATCCGACTGAACTCCGGAAGCATAAACTTTAAAATAATACGCATCCGATAGCATATTGTATGTGTCGAACTGTATCTCAAAATAATCGGCATTAAGCTCGTCATCGCGATTACCCGATTCGGTCATAATACTATCTGGTGATGTGTCATACATCATTGCACCTATATAAACTGCCGAATTATCGTAACATATTCTGACATCAGTTTTTTGTTTCGGCTTCGCATTGTTTGCCGGAACATACATAATAAAATCTGTAACCGGTTTTGCTGTTTTCCAGCAGTCATCATTGAGTTTACCATCAAGCTTAGGAGATGAATAAATTCTTGAGGCATTTGTCACTCTCTTGGTTTCCTGAGCAAACACATGAATCGTAAAAGCTAATAATATATTGAAAATTAGTATTTTTTTTATCATAGAAGCAGCAGACAAAAATAAAAAAAAACAGCATGATTTGATAAAACGACGCTTAATATTCAAAAAAATAATATTTTTGATAAAAATATAATTATTGAAGTATGAATTTGCATGAATATCAAGGTAAAATATTATTAAGAAAATACAAAGTATCAGTTCCTGAAGGTTATGTAGCAAACACTCCCGACGAAGCCGTTCAGAATGCAAAAAAGTTAAATGAGCTCACAGGTTCTGACAAGTTTGCCGTAAAGGCTCAGATACATGCCGGCGGAAGAGGAAAAGGCGGCGGAGTAAAAATTGCCAAATCTTATGATGAAGTTTATGAACATGCAAAGAACATTCTTGGAATGCATCTGGTAACTCCTCAAACCAAAGCAGAAGGTAAGCTTGTAAGAAAAGTTCTTATTGAACAAAACATTTATTATTCCGGACCATCTGAGCTAAAAGAGTTTTATATCAGTTTTCTTCTCGACAGATCAAAGGGAAGATATGTAATTATCTATTCACCTCGCGGTGGTATGGATATCGAAAAAGTTGCAGAAGAAACTCCCGAATTTATATTTAAGGAAGAGATTATCCCCGGAGTAGGGCTACAGCGGTTCCAATGCAGAAGGATAGCTTTCAACCTTGGTCTTACAGGTAATGCCTATAAAGAAATGCTCATATTTATTTGGTGCCTTTACAAAGCATTTATGGATAATGATGCATCTTTATTTGAAATAAATCCGGTAATAAAAACCACCGACGACCAGATATATGCTGCAGATGCAAAAGTAGTAATTGATAATAACGCACTTTTCCGCCATCCTGAAATTGTTGAGATGAGAGATTTCAATGAAGAAGATCCGACAGAAGTGGAAGCCGGAAAATTCGGGCTTAATTTTATCAAACTTGATGGCAATGTAGGTTGTATGGTGAACGGTGCTGGTCTCGCTATGGCTACCATGGATATCATAAAACTTTCAGGAGGCGATCCTGCTAACTTTCTTGATGTTGGCGGCTCAGCGGATGCCAAAAGAGTTGAGGAAGCTTTTCGTATTATTTTAAGCGATAAGAATGTAAAAGCTATTCTGATTAATATTTTTGGAGGAATAGTAAGATGTGACCGCGTTGCAAACGGGATTGTTGATGCATATAAGAGTATCGGTGAGATAAATGTACCTATAATTGTGAGGTTGCAGGGCACAAATGCAAAAGAAGCTAAAGAGATACTAGATAATTCAGGTCTAAAAGTATTTCCTGCAATAGAACTACAGGAAGCTGCAAAACTGGTGACGCAGGCGATAAAATAATCAGGATTATTTATCTAATTTCTCGTAAACTGAGTTTTGACTCTTGTACTCACCAACAATTTCTTTCATTTTTGACACTATCCTGAAGTTATCATGTGTCATACGAATTTGTATAAGTTCAGCAATATTCTTTTTAACAGTTTCAGGGTCAAGCTCCTGAACTTTTGCAATCATAATTTGCGGGTGATGAGTAGGAAGATTGTTTTCACTATCATTAAGAAGTTCTTCATAAAGCTTTTCACCGGGGCGAAGACCTGTAAAAACTATCTGAATATCCTTACCTAAGGTAAGCCTTGACAGTTTAATCATCTTCTTGGCAAGATCAAGTATTTTCACTGATTTGCCCATATCGAAAATAAATATCTCACCTCCGTGACCGATTGAGCCGGCTTCAAGAACCAGCTGACATGCTTCAGGAATTGTCATAAAATACCTTGTAACATCAGGATGTGTAATGGTGACAGGTCCACCCTTTTCTATTTGTTCGCGGAATAAAGGAATAACAGAACCATTGCTGCCTAACACATTTCCAAAACGCGTGATAATAAACTTTGTGACTCCTTTTTTATTAAGCGACTGAGTGTAAATTTCGGCAATACGTTTTGAAGCCCCCATTATGCTGGTTGGGTTAACTGCCTTATCTGTCGATATCATAACAAATTTCTCCGAAAGGAATTCAACAGAAAGATCGGCAATAAGCTTTGTACCTTCTACATTTGTAATAATTGCTTCAACCGGGTTGTTCTCCATCATAGGCACATGCTTGTAAGCAGCAGCATGAAATATTATCTCAGGTCTGAATGTATCAAATATTTTCCTCATCCTGATTTCGTTTGTGATATCGCAAATTATCACTTCGAAGTCAAGGTTTTTAAAATTATCCGTAAGTTCAAGTTCAATATGATATAAAGGAGATTCAGCCTGATCAACAAGAATGAGCTTTGCAGGATTAAACCTTGCAACCTGTCTTACCATCTCAGAGCCTATTGAACCGGCAGCTCCGCTGATAAGTATTCTTTTTCCGATAATTTCTTTACTAATCTTTTCGATATCAAGTTTTATTTCATCACGTTCCAGCAAGTCTTCTATATTAATTTTCTTTATCTGCTTGAAACTTAACTCACCGTTTATCCATTTGCTTACAGGAGGCACATTAAGTACTTTGGTATTATGAGCAAGGCAGGTTTCAATAATTTCCTGCTTTTTAGATGTTTTAAGGTTTTGTATGGAGATTATAATATGTTCAACACTGTTGTCTTTAAGAATCTGATCAAGCGATTGAGAACTGAATATCTTAACATTCTCAATCTTTTTATCTATTTTTTTAGGATCATCGTCAATAAAAGCTAAGACTTTGTATTTTGTTCCGGCATCACGATCGAGTGCTCTTTTAGCTATCACACCAGATTCTCCTGCTCCGTAAATCACAACATTTGTCTTATCTCTCGAAGGATAATTAAGCTCAAAGTAAACAACCTTAACAATTAGTCTGAAAGAAATAAGTGCAAATGTAAGAGTGATAAAATCTATTATAATAATTGAATATGGGATAAAATTGAATTGTCCAACAAAATAAAAAGTAATAATATTTGTAACAACAAAGACAAGGCTGCCAATTACAGTAACAAAAACAATTCTTAATGCATCATCTGTGCTGGTATATTTTATAATTCCGGCATACGTTTTTGCTATAAGGAATGAAACAGTTCTAACTATAACACCAAAAGCCAAAGCTTTTGGCAACAATATCATATCCTTTTCAGGTATTGAAAAGTTGAAACGCAGTAAATAAGCAAGGACAAGAGAAAATACACAAATTACAATATCTATCAGAAATATCAGCCAACGGGGCAGATTGAAGTACTTTCTATACATGGTCTGATTCATTTTCTAAAACTGATTGCAAATTTAAATGAAATTATACAATCATGTAAAAAAACATCAACTTAATTATAAACAACTAATATTAAGCGCATTATAAGGTGTATAATTTTCATGAATTGTTAGTTCTGTTTTATTTAAAATAATTAAATTTGTTGACGGAAAGACGATAGTTAACAAAACAAAATACTAAAAATGAAAACAACAGCTTTTACAAAATTTCATGAAGCAATGGGTGCTAAAATGGTTCCATTTGCAGGATTTTACATGCCAGTTCAATATGAAGGTCTGCTTTTAGAGCATGAAACCGTTAGAAAAGGAGTTGGTGTATTTGATGTTTCGCACATGGGTGAATTCTGGGTTGAAGGTCCAAAAGCACTTGATTTTATTCAATATGTTACTTCAAATGATGCATCTAAATTATTTCCGGGAAAAGTTCAGTACTCATGTTTCCCTAACGGAAAAGGCGGGATAGTTGATGATCTTCTGGTTTATAAAATGGAAGACGAAAAATATCTGCTCGTTGTAAATGCTGCTAATATTGACAAAGACTGGGCATGGGTTAATTCTCAGAACAATTTCGGTGTAAAACTGACAAATGCTTCAGATGAAACTGCACAGCTTGCTATTCAGGGGCCACTTGCACTAAAAGCAATGCAAAAGCTGACTGAAACAACAATTACCGATATGGAATATTACACATTCAAATACGTAAAATTTGCGGGTATTGATAATGTACTGTTATCTACAACAGGTTATACCGGTTCCGGAGGATGCGAAATTTATGTCAGGAATGAAGACGCTGACAAACTATGGAATGCCGTGTTTGAAGCAGGTAAAGAATTTGGAATAAAACCAATCGGTCTTGGAGCAAGAGACACATTAAGGCTTGAAATGGGTTTCTGTCTTTACGGAAATGATATCAATGATACAACTTCGCCGCTTGAAGCAGGATTGGGATGGATTACAAAATTTACTGATGAGAAAAATTTTATCGACAAAGATTATATGCTTAAACAAAAGGCAGAAGGCCTTAAGAAAAGACTTGTCGGATTTGAAATGATCGACAGAGGAATACCTCGTCAGCACTACCCTATTTTTGATGCAGAAGGAAACACAATTGGAGAAGTAACATCAGGAACTATGGCTCCATCATTAAAGACAAATATCGGAATGGGATACGTTACAACTGCTTACGCTAAAAACGACACCGAGATTTTCATAGGAATCCGTGACAAAGCAATTAAAGCAAAAGTTTGTAAAATTCCTTTTTATAAAGGATAATTCTTAAAAGATAAAATAAAAAAGAGGCTTTCTCAAATTATCTTTCAGACCTCTGTGAACCCCTGCCTACCGGCAGGCAGGTTTGTGTAAAGCTCCTTGATATTCTGTGTTTGAATATTTTAGAAATAACCACAGAAGTAAACAAAGTAAAAACAGGAGTAAAACAGAGATTTGAGACAGCCTCGTTTATTTATGCTGACACATGCGGTTCTAAAACAATTTTAGACTTTATAGATTTAGATATCAAACAATTGCTTTCAGCTTTTTCTATTAACTTTATTGTTTTCTCAATATCCTTATCATTATTTACAATAATCTCAGGTCTGAGGATAATTTCATTAATATAGAAACCGTTTTCCGTCATTTCAAGCTTACCAATAGCTTTAGAGCTATATGAGGAGAATTCCA
>CAZELC010000190.1:0-6085 GCA_964512865.1 uncultured Bacteroidales bacterium | reverse complement strand
GCTACATTTACCGCAGATAATTCAATTGACTTTGGAAATAACAGTGGTTGGACAATAAACATACTTGGCACTTCTGACCTGTATTGGGTTGGCGGTTCAGGAAACTGGGATGATCCTAATCATTGGTCATATACAAGTGGCGGTGTTGGTGGTGCTTGCATTCCTATGCCAACAACAAACGTATTTTTCGATCAAAACTCATTCAACGTATCTGGTCAATATTGCAATATAAATATAATTTTTGCATTCTGCCACAATATGACATGGAATGGCACTCTTAATAATTCTGAATTGAAAGGACAGAATATTAATAATCTAAGAGTTTTCGGCTCGTTATTTTTTGAAAATAATATGGTTAATAATTTTATGGGACCTGTTTATTTTGAAGCTCAACACAACGGACACCAATTGAGATCAGCAAATAAGGTTTTCTCCGGCTCTGTAGCATTTATTGGTGTTGGAGGAGAATGGACATTTTTGGATGATTTCAATTCATTAAATTCATTATACCTTATAAATGGGAAACTTTTTACAAACGGAAAAAATGTAACATGCTATAATTTCAGTTCCAGCTCTCAGACATACAGAAAACTTGATATGGCTGCTTCTACATTTATACTTAAATCAACAGGCTCTGCATGGGCTATATCAGGTAATAATTTTGCGACAAATGCTGTAAATTCTTTAATTAGAGTAACTAAACCAAGTACTTTCAGCAGTACACCAAGTGATACCATAAATTACTTCAATGTTGTATTTGAAGATCCATCTTCCATCTCATGTCTTACTAACTCAGTTTACCCTACAACATTTAGAACTGTCGTTTTTAAAGGCGATGGCTTAATTACAGGAAAAAATATTTTTGACACATTGACATTTTTCCCTTCGAGAACATATACTTTGGAAGCAACAAGAACTCAGGTTGTTAACAAGCAATTTAACTGTACCGGCAATGGTTGTTATCCAATCAAACTCAGATCTACTTTACAAGGTACGCAATCAACAATTTCAAAAGCTAGTGGGATTGTTTCTGTTGGATATGTTGACATGAGAGATCAGAATGCTACTGGTGGAGCAAACTTTTATGCAGGTGATTATAGCACAAATGTTGCAAATAACACTGGTTGGGTTTTTGGAGCTGCTCCTGGCTATACTTATGGATTTCCAGATACAATTTATGTCTGCCCTGGTGGTAATCCGATAATTTTAAATGTTATGGATGTCTTTACATCATGTCAGTATTCAGAATGGCAGGATAGTACAATAAGTAACACATACTCAATCACTACACCTGGTAAATATTGGGTAAGAGTTGTGTTTGCAAATAATTGCTACTATGTAGATACAATAACAGTGTTAAATAATTTATTGCCAACTGCCAATGCTGGATCAGATGTGACAATTTGTGAAGGCTCATCTATTAACCTTACTGCAACTGGTAATGCAGGATCAAGTTTTACATGGAGCACTAGTGATACAACTTCAACTATTAATGTTCATCCTTTAGTAACAACAACCTATTCAGTTTCGGTTCAACATACTTGCGGTGTAGCAGTTGATAATATCACAGTATTTGTAAATCCATTACCTCATGTAATTGTAAATGCTGGAAATGACACAATTGTGTGCCCTGGTTCTCCTTTTACATTAACAGCCAATGGAACTAATATCGGGTCATATCAATGGAGTAATAATCAGAGTACTCAATCAATTTCTACAAGTGTAACAACACCAACAGTGTTTACTGTTACAGTTGCTGATTCAAACAACTGTGGTACAGCAACTGATGCAATAACAGTTAGCATGCTGCCTTTACCACAAGTATCGCTGGGAAACGACTTTTCAATATGTGTCGGTGGTTCAGCTACATTATCTGCTACCGGCTCAAACATAAATGAATATATTTGGAATACTGGTGAAACAACCTCTTCAATTGTGGTTCATCCAACAGTGAATACAACATATAGTGTTACTGTTAGTGATAATATGCATTGTGGAATAGCAACAGACAATGTCACCGTTAGCCTTACAACTGTGCCTACAGTAAGTGCCGGAAATGATGTTTCGATTTGTGCAGGTTCAAGTACTAACCTTACAGCAACAAGTAATAATGCTACAGGATATTTATGGAGTAATGGTTCAAGTTTTCAGACCATAAGTGTTCACCCTAGCAGTAATACAACATATACAGTTACAGCAACAAATGGCTGTGGTACATCAACTGATAATGTTAACGTTACTGTGAACCCTTTGCCAACTGTTACAATAAACTCAGGAAATGATACATTAGTTTGTCCTGGTTCAAATTTTACACTTGTAGCTAACGGTAGCAATATTGGTTCATATAGCTGGAGTACAAGCCAAACAACCCATACTATTATTGCAAGTACTAACAATCAAGCAGTATACACAGTGACAGTTACTGATCCAAATAGCTGCGGTATTGCTACAGATGCAATAACAGTTAATGTTCAACCACTTCCATTCGTTACATTGGGCAATGATCTCTCAGTTTGTTCAGGAAGCAATGCAGTTCTGCATGCAACAGGTAGTAATATTGGTGATTATCATTGGAGTACAGGTCAAGCAACAGCTACAATAATTGTCAGTCCTCTTTCAAATACTGTTTATTCTGTAACTGTTTCAGATAATATGCATTGTAATATTGCTACTGACGCTGTTACTGTTTCAGTTTCTCCTTTGCCAACTGTGAATGCCGGTAGTGATGTAATAATATGCTACGGGCAGAATACTGATCTTTATGCAGATGGGTTGTATTCAACAGGATATGAATGGAGCAATGGTCAAAATACACAAACAATAAACGTAGCACCTGGTTCTACAACTAATTATATAGTCACAGCATCAAATTCCTGTGGAATTGCCACTGACGAGGTTACAGTATTTATTAATGATACTTTGCATTTTAACTACTCTGTTGTTGACGAAGCTTGCGATAAAGGTAACGGAATGATAATCGCTGGAACAAATAATCAATATCTCTGGTCAACAGGAGCAACCACCCCAACTATTACTAATTTAGGTACAGGAACTTATGTTGTTACTGTTACACATAACAATTGTTCTTCTACAGAAACTGTGTTTGTTGGAAATATACCTGGACCTCAGGCTGATTTCACAATTAACTCGCACAAAATGACAATGGGTGACGGACCATTTGTATTTACTGATGCTTCTCAAAATGCCATTGCTTGGTTCTGGGATTTTGGTGATGGAGCCTCTTCAAGTATTCAAAATCCAAAACATGCCTATTCAATGGAAGGAACATATAAAATTACTCTTAATGTAATTGATGCAAATGATTGCAGCGATACAAAGGTAGATGAAGTTGTTGTTACTACTTATGATGGCTTTGCCACACCAAACGCGTTTACACCAAATGGCGACGGATTAAATGATTTTTGGGGACCAATTAAACTCGGCGATGATAATATTATTAAATATGAACTTTTCGTATACGACCGCTGGGGGAAACTAATTTATGAAACAGATAATATAAACAATTTATGGGATGGTACAAATGGTAATGGAAAAGCTTATTCTGAAGGAGTTTATACTTATCTCTTCAATTATGAAATCTCAACTTATGATAATTACAAGAAAACCGGTACAAAAATAGGACAAGTAACCCTACTCAACTAAACAAAAAGCCTTCCGTGATAGCGGAGGGCTTATGTTAAAATTCTTACCGGATGTCAATATAAAGAAACGGTGACTTAACAATAAATAGCTAATTGAAAAAAAACCTTCCGAATTTTGGAAGGTTTTTTTTATTGTATTAAAAAAAGAAATTTATAATATTCCCTGATCTAACATTGCAGAAGCAACTTTTAAGAAACCTGCAACATTAGCACCTTTTACATAATTTACATAGCCATCAGCATTCTTACCATGTTTAACACAATTATTATGAATGTTTTTCATGATTTCATGAAGTCTGTTGTCAACTTCTTCAGCTGCCCACATAAGTTTCATTGAATTTTGTGACATTTCAAGGCCTGATGTAGCAACTCCACCAGCATTAGAAGCTTTTCCAGGAGCAAATAATATCTTATTTTCAATGAAAACTTCAATTGCTTCAGGTGTAGAAGGCATATTTGCACCTTCAGTAACACATATACAACCATTCTTAACAAGGTTAAGAGCGTCTTCTTTTCCTAATTCATTTTGGGTGGCACATGGAAGGGCAACATCACATTTAACTTCCCATGGTCTTTTTCCCTGAATGAATTGAGCACTTGGAAATTCGTATGCATAAGGTTTTACTATATCCTGATTTGATGCTCTAAGTTCAAGTAAATAATCAATTTTTTTACCTGAAATGCCTTCTGGATCATAAATATAACCATCAGGACCAGATATTGTAACAACTTTTCCGCCTAATTCAGTAACTTTGAGTGCAGCACCCCAGGCAACATTGCCAAATCCTGAAATAGTAACTGTTTTTCCTTTGAAATCAGTTCCTTTTGTATTTAACATTTCTTTAGCAAAATATACAACACCGAATCCTGTTGCTTCAGGACGAACTAAGCTTCCGCCCCAGTTTAGACCCTTACCTGTAAGAACGCCAACATGTTCATGAGTAAGTTTTTTGTACATTCCGTATAAAAAGCCAATTTCACGTCCACCAACACCAATATCACCTGCAGGAACATCTGTTTCAGGTCCAATTATTTTATGCAGTTCCATCATGAAAGATTGACAGAATCTCATAACTTCAGTATTTGATTTTCCTTTAGGATCGAAATCAGAGCCACCTTTTCCACCGCCCATTGGCAATGAAGTTAAACTGTTTTTGAAAATCTGCTCAAATCCTAAGAATTTAAGTATGCTTAAATTTACACTTGGGTGGAAACGCAAACCACCTTTGTATGGGCCAATAGCATTATTAAACTGAACCCTGTAACCTCTGTTAACATGAACAATACCTTTATCATCAACCCATGGAACTTTAAATGTTAAAATTCTGTCAGGCTCAACTATCCTTTCGATAATACCTGCTGCCTCAAATTGAGGATTTTCGTTAACAATTTCTTCAATTGATTCTAAAACTTCACGAACAGCTTGCAGAAATTCTACTTCTCCCGGATTTTTTTTCTCCAGTTCGTTCATTATTTTATCTACGTTCATCTTGAAATGATTTAAGTTATTAAATATTTTTTTTATTAAAACTCATTATTAATGATAATGCAAATTTACTTAGATTTTTTGACATGGATGCTTTTTTCTTCTTTTTTTTTATCTATGTAAAAAATTGATAAATAGGTTGTTACTTACAAAACAAACTATTATTCTTTGTTTTTTTTATAAAAACAACAAAAAATGCTTCCGAAAATATCTTATGAGGTATAAGTAAAATACTTAGACGTGCATTTTGTATACTACTCCAATACTTTTTTTGCCATCAATTTTTACAGCAATAGGATGAGGGAATCTTATATGCCTGATAAATTCATCCTCATAATAATGTTCAAATGAACTCAAATATTCAAGATCATAAAATCCATCATTAATGTATGGGTTAATAGTCAAATAACCGACTCTGAATGAGGTCAAATTCTGAAAAAAATGTGTGCCTTGACTTGGGTCAACACGATAGGTTTCCATACCTGATTCAATAATTAATCTGGCAGCGGAAATCTGTGGCCATTTTACCGGTACACCAAGCCATGGATCACTTGAACCCCATCTGCCTGGCCCAATTAATATATAGCTTTTACCTTCTTTAAGGAATTGGGTATTAATTTCCCCAATAACCATAGCTATTTTATCGGTTTTTGATGAATCAAAAGTGTTCGGCTTTACATAAATAATGTCAAAAAGATCTTCAATAACGCCATTTCCAAGAGCAGAAGTTGAGTAAACAATTGTTTCTTCTTTTTTTACTTTTTCCAAATCTGTTGTAATTGTCTCTTTATTGTCAACAATTGGCCTAATTTGGAGAAAATTGAAAATTTTGGAATCCCCTTTTTTTCTGTCAAGATTAATTGCAAATTCAATTTCAACAGGTGTATTCATTTCTTTTTGACCAATTTCAAGCAATGACTTCACTATCTCAGCTAAT
>CAZELC010000189.1:0-6085 GCA_964512865.1 uncultured Bacteroidales bacterium | reverse complement strand
TTCCAATTTGTGTTCCGCTTCCAAAAGCAGTATTTGCCGTATATGTAGTTCCATTTACAGGAGCTGCAGTTCCTGTTGACCCCTGGTACATAAATACGGCACAGTTGCTGCCATTACCTCTGGTCCATCCTATGGTGGCCTCACTGGCGCAGATATCGGTAAATGTTAAATTTGTTGATTGAGTTGTAGGAGCTGCACAACTAACAGTTTCTGTAAGTGAAAAATCATCAAAACTTAAATAATATGGTGTAGAAGTAGCATTAACGCGAATGGCAAAATAATAAGTTCCGGAAGTTGAAGGGGTATATGTACGTGTAACTTGCTGATATGTTTTTGTACTTGTTGTTCCACTGGTAATAAAATCAGATCCTAATTCTGTGGCTCCTGTTGAAGATTGGCTGGTATTATAGAAAACATCACCTGTCCATCCTGAATAATTATCTCCTCCAAACCAGTAAGAGAAATTATATGAGTTGCCGGCGGTAAGTGAAAAACCGGGAGTCCATATATATTCATTGGTTGCTGACCATGTTTCTCTTAAGAATTGAGTTCCTGAACGAGCATCAGCATCATAGGTAGAGTTTGAATTATTTGTAGTAACCCAATCTCCACTTTCTTTAAGCCAGCAATCAGGATAAGCCGGAATAGTTACACCATCAAAGTTCTCCGACCATGGGAATGAAGAAATGGATGAACAAAAAGCTATTTGAATATTAGGTCTGTTTGAATTAACAGTTCCATTACCTGTGGGTTCGCTTGTATCTGCATACCAAAATTCATGTTTCGATGTTGAAGAAGTATATCTAAAATAAGGATATGATGAGGCACCACTTCCTGTATAGTTTGTTTCAATAAGTACCAATAAATTATCACCTGTATATCCAAATGAATTTGTAAGTGCAATAGTATTCCATCCGGTAGAAGAAAAATTTACACTTCCATTATAAACTGTAGTTGCCCCTGAAATCATTGTTGCCCATTTACTGGCAGAAAGAGTAGTTGATGTTGTTGTTTTCAGATAAATTTTTACATTACAATCTTCATTTACAGATGAAGAGACATTAAATCCCAGGGATGTTATGTTTCCGGTAGTACCTATTTCTGTGCTTGTATATATTGCAGCACTTCTTTCATAGCCATATAACATACCAAAAGGTTGTCTTTGGGTTGAAGTTCCGGTACCTATTTCAACTGTTGTAGCTTTAACAAAATTGAATAATGAGATAATACAGAAAATGGATACATTAATTAAATACTTGTAGCTTTTTTTCATAACGATAAAGAATATGTATTAATTTAATTGATAAATAATTATAATATAATAAAGTTGATTGTAAATAAACCGACAAAGGTAATAAATCATTTGTCTATTTTGATATTAAATATAGAATTGATATTATAAAGTTATTCACCTACAGTGAATAGCGATTCTCATAGAGAATAATTTGATAAATGGGTAAAAAAATTATTAATTGGTTTGTAGGTCATTTATTTTTTTATAAAAAAATATTTTAAAAACAAAAGGCTGTCTGTAAAGGACAGCCTTTTGTTTTTAAAATAATTATTGATTGGTGTTACTTTCCTGCAACGTTAACACTACCCTTAAGTTCAGTGATATTTTTATCTTTATCATACAATTTGATCACATAAAAATATGTACCAGGTGCAACAAGTTTACCATCATGTTTTCCGTCCCATCCATCCTTACCTTCAAATAAAGATTGTCCCCACCTGTTAATGATGGTTAAATCCAAACCTTTAGCGAATAAATCATTAATGCCATCGCCATCAGGAGTAAATGCATTAGGTATCGGTTTAATTTGTATAATTAATGAATCTATAGCCGATTTACAGCCGTTATCATCAGCAATAACATAAATTGTTTGAGTACCGGTCAATGTATTTGTTTCATAAATATTAGAAGTTCCATTTTGTTCTTGATTTCCATGATAATCAACATAGAATTCATAAGAACTGTAACTGCCAGGATTTGCAGTAAAAATAATGTTGTCTCCAACATATCCAAAATCAGTAACAAGGTCGCTTGTTAATGAAGTTAGAACAGGAATATTAACAACTGTAACGATTACTTCGTCCACATCGGTACATCCGTGAATGTCAGAAACAGTAAGTGTATATGTAGTTGTAGATGTAGGAGTGGCAATGGGGTTATAAATATTATCATAATTCAAACTAGAAGATGGACTCCATAAATATTGTTCACCGCCAGAACCTGATAATTGAGCTGATGAATCAAAACAGATATGTGTATCATCACCTGCAAAAGCTGTTGGATTATTATATAATGTTATGTCTGCTGAGCCATTCATGTCATTATCACAAGTTGTAGTGTTATTAACTGCTACTACAGTATAATTTCCTGTTTGCTGTGGGCCAAAACTAATAGCACTGCCAGTTCCGCTTACACTGTTGCCAGTATATGTATTATTGTTATATAAATAATAAGTAATACCAGGATCTGAATCACTAAGTCCGATAATAACTCCTGAAGTTCCAGAACAATATTGTGTTGTTCCGGAAGGGGTTGTTGTTACCGTGTAAGCAGTAGGAGAAGGATATATTGTGATTGTTGAACTTCCGGTCATATATGCAAAACAATTTGTTGTCGTATTAGTTGCAAGAACAGTGTATACACCAGCAGTATGAATTCCTAATGGTATTTGACTTCCTGTACCATTTACTGCCGCTCCAACATTATTGCTTCCAAGCATGAGCTGATAACTAACCCCAACTTGTGAACCAGATAGACTGATGGCAACTCCATTTGTATCAGCACAATATTGAGCTGAAGTTGGTATAATGTTGTAAGGTGTAGGATTTGGATTAACAATAACAGTAACTGTACCACCCATAGTATCTACACAATGTGTGATTGTTGATGTATAAGTAGCAACAACGATATATGTTCCTGCCGTTTGGTTATCAAAATTGATAGGTCCGCCGGTTCCAGATATTATCATTATAGCTGTAGAACTTCCACTTTGATATAAAGCATAATTAACGCCTATCTGTGAGCCACTGAGTGTTAACGTAACTCCTGATTCTGAAGCACAATATTCATTATCTGGAGCAGATAAATCATATAATAATGGAAGTGAGTCAACAATTATAGTAGCTACACCATTCATCGTGTCTTTACACATAGTTGCTTCAGTGGTATCTGTAGCAACTACAGTATATATACCTGCAAGCATATTGGGGAATTGAATTGCTGAACCTGTACCGGGTTCAATAATATTTGTTGGGGTACCATTTAGATATAATTCATAATTTACACCTAATTGCGAACCGCTAAGTGTTATTGTAACTCCAGGATATGTTTCACAATATTCACCACTGCCTGATACTGATAAATCATAAGAAATAGGTAATGGATTAATTATAACAGTTGCACTTCCGGTCATAGTATCAACGCAATGAGTAATAGTATTGGTTGCTATTACTATATATGTACCGGCTGGGTGAGTTCCAAAATCAATAACTGTACCTGTTCCTAATACATTAGTTAATGATGTAGATGTACCGGAAAGGTATAAATCATATTGTACATTAAGTTGCGAACCGTCCAAACCTATAACTACTCCTGAATCGGAAGCGCAATATTCTCCATTTTGTGTAAATGTAATATTATATAAAATAGGTAATGGATTTACAATTACCATAACAGAATCGTAAGCATTATTCCATCCATCGTTTGCGGTAACAATATAAGTTGTTGTAGTATCAGGATGTACAAATGGATTTTGTAATGTGCTTGTAAATCCTGTCGGATCTGATGACCATGAATAAGTATAACTTCCAGAACCTCCACTTCCATTAGAATATAATTGAATAGAATCTCCATAGCAAATAGGATTTGCATTTTGAATTACAGCTTGAACAGGTCCACCAGAAAGTGATACAATAACCTGGTCGCTGCCTGTACAACCATTGCCATCAGTAACTGTAAGGTCGTAAACAGCTAAACTGTATATGTTATGAGTTATTGGATTCTGAACATTTGCACTTACAAGGCTATCAACAGGTGACCAGGAATAAGAATAAGAACCGCCACTGCCACCACTTGCAGAACCATTTAATGTGTCACTTGTTCCATATGGAATTGTAAAATCAGTTCCAGCATTCGCAGTTGGTAATTGATTAACTGTAACAGTAACACTTGCGCATGATGATGACCCGCAACCGGTGTTTGACCATGCTGCATAATATGTAGTAGTTGTAGTTGGCGCAGGAATAGTAATATTATTACCTGTTCCTACTACTGTACCCATACATGAACCGGAGTACCATGTAAGAACAGATCCGCTTCCACCTGTTGCAGTTAAAGTAATTGTTGAATAAGCGCCAAAACAATATGTATTATGATTTGAAGTAACAGAAGTTGGTGCAACTACAGGCATATCAACCGTTATTGTAACAGTTTTATTTATAGTATTACCGCATGAATCGGTTATATTAAAGGTATAAGTTGTAGTAGATAATGGTGTAACCGTTATAGTTTGATTATGTGAAATAAAAGTTGAACCTGTTGACCATGTGCATTGGTAATAATTTCCGGCAGTAACTATACCATGTAAAGTTATGGATTGTCCCTGGCATATGGTTTGGCTTGGTTCCTGGATGTTTCCATTTACACCAACAAAATCGTGTAAGAATATGGTGTCTTTTATAATATCAGGATTGCAAGGGCATCCACCCGCAGTAACAGTTAAGATAATAGTTTCTGTGCCTTCTGTTGAAGCGTCTTGTGTGGTATATAATGGAATGGTAACAGAATTAACACCTATCGGAATAGTAACAGGATTTTGTGGAGCAGTATAATCAGTACCTGAAGTAGCAGTTCCTGTTGTTGAATAAGAAACTGTAATAGGAGCAGATGTATCTACTGTGTCTTTTCGGGTGAAAGTAATACTTGATGTACAACCTTCATAACTATGTTTTGTTCCTGTAGGATTAGCAACAGTCATAGCTACACCACTTCCAGAAGAAAAACTATTTGCTTCTAGGAATACCCAGCTATCTAATACCCCATCACTAACATCAGAAACAACTAATTTAATATGATACCATTTACAAGGTGTAACTGTAGCTGAAGCAGTAAGTACTGTAGTCATTCCATCGCATTCAATATTATATGCATATGGAGAACAGGCATTATCACGGAAATATGAGCAATTAGTACAAGGTCCTGTTCCGCAAGCACCTGCAGCAGCATGCCCATTATTAACATTATTAATTGTTACAGGTGTTGAAGTACCAGGTATTAAAGCAAGGTTTTTATTATTATAATTTTCTGGTCCTCCTGAAAGGAAGAATCCAAAAGCGTCATTATATGTAGAGTTGACATATTCGTTATATTCTTCAGAAGCAAAAGTATATCTAAAAGTTATGTTATTACTAGAAGGTTTAAACCAGAAATCAAGTACTGCAGCATCTAGTGAAGCATAACCAGAAATAGCTTCAATTGTTGCATCTCCATCACCACCATAATCTATACCATTATTTGTATACGAATTGGGTCCTTCGGCATCTTTAGCATTCCCGGAAGATAGTACAATACCGCTAAAATAACCAACTGTTGAACTACCGCCTTGGAAATATCCAATCTGGCGTGAGTTTCCTGTAAATTTTACAGCAGAATCCTCAAGGCATCCAGAAACTAAATAATGATCAACAAGGTAAGTTGGGGTGTATGAAGTATTATTAACAACTAGGTCGGTGATTGAACTTGTTGCAAAATGTTTAATGGTGCAACCATTACTTTCTCCAGCAGCATTAACGGCAGTTACTTTCCAATAATATGTTGTACCTGCATTCATTGTTGGAGAATAAGTTAAAGAAGTTATGCCTGTTGCTGCTAAAGCAGGAGGATTTGTAGTGCCAAAATATACATTATAACTTCCTACTGCACCTCCAGTTGTGGGAGCAGTCCAATTTAAAGAAGCGGTAGTTCCTACATTTGTAGCGCCATTAGTAGGGCTATTAAGTGAAGGGCAGTTTGGTAATGAAATAGGTGAACATGTAACATTTATGGTAAAATCACCTGTGGCTGTTCCTGTTCCGT
>CAZELC010000188.1:0-6141 GCA_964512865.1 uncultured Bacteroidales bacterium | reverse complement strand
ATTACCTCTATATGCGCTTAAGTCAAAACCAATTTTTGAAGGGATAAGTGCATCTGAAATATCAAAATTTTTATAATGAATGTCACCAAAGCACTTAAATTTATCTGCTTCGACCATTGCAATATATTTGTAATCGCTAACTTTTTGAATCCTAAGTATCAACGAAAAAGAATAAGAAAATTCTGTGTATTCTAATTTTTTAGGGATGCTCAATGCAAGCTGACGGAGGATATAATTTTTTTCGGAGCCGAAATTTTCCCCACCGTCATACTTAACAACTCCTTCTAAATTAATAACATTTTGATAAACAACAGCATTTTGACCAAAAAGCAAAATACTTACTGCCATTGCTATTACAAACAAAATTGCTTTTTTAAAAATCATAATAAGTATACAATGCCTTACTACAAATTTTTATTTTTTATTGACGTATTAATATTTAAATGAAAAATGATTTCAACAAGCAAATGTTAATATAAATTTCGGACAGACAATAAAAAAAGCCCTTTCCAGCAAAGGAAAGGGCTTAAATCATAATAATAATAAATTAATCAATAATGATCTTTTTAATAAAAATATGATCTTCAGTTTCAATTTTAAGGAAATACATTCCTTTGCTGAGGTTTGAAAAATCAAATTGTTTTGAAAACATTCCCTGGTTTTGAAATTTCCCAAAATACAATTCGGCTCCAGTAATGGTTTGTACCTTAAGTTTAAAGTTTCTGATTGTTGCATCGTTAAACGACACCATAAATTTACCGTTGCTTGGGTTTGGTGTGCAAGAAATAAATGCGGAACTTTCATTTTCATCAATTCCTGTAACAGAAATCTGCTGTGTTATTGAATCCTTCCCGCAAAGATTAGTAACAACAAGAGTTACAGTATAACTTCCATCATTGGCATAATTATGAACAGGATTTTCGTCGTATCCAATTGCGCCATCACCGAATCTCCAAATATATGACACACCACCGGTTGAGGTATTGGTAAATGTAACATCACGTCCAAGCACACTGGTATTAAACTGAGCATCAGGAAGATCGCACTGATATATTTTAATATCATCTATCGCAACACCATCAACAGTATTAGGAACAAAAATAACCGAATCTTTGTACACAATTCTTACTTTAACATCGCTAAGATTTGCAAAACCATTCAATGTATGACCAACTTTAACGTATGCTCCGCTATTACCGGTCCACCCTGTTGGCATCAATGGGATAATTGGTGCTGCGTACCAATTTTCGCCGGTGCCTGTTGAGTTCGTAATTGTCTGCCATAATCCAGTATTTGAGGATGCCTGAACATAAACAGCTCCCATTGCTGAAGTGTTGTACCAAATATAGAACTCTAGATAAGGGTTATTCATGCTGGTAAAATCAAGGCAAGGACTTACAAGGAATGATTTTTCACCGGAGTTTGCGTAACCAGTTAAGTTTGTTGTCCATACATGTGTTGGAGAATGAGCTGAATTTATAAGAGGTTTTGTTGGAATTCCCCATGCCCAAGTTGAATTATTGCCTGTCACCCAATTTCCATTACCTGTTTCAAAATCTTCATTATATGGAAAGGTGCTAATTACAGGTGCACTCTGAATATTTTTGCGAATAGTGTCGTTAGTTCTGTCGGCATCTAAAGGTAAATCTGTAACAGCTATCATTGAGTGAAGGCCGGCAAGCGATAAATCGGCAGTTTGAGTAAAAGTATATGTACCAACACCATTCATAACAAGCGTTCCGGAATATGTTTCAGAGATATAAGAACCATTATCTAATTTGAACTTCACAGGAATTGAGTTTTGTATTGCTGTTCCATAGTTTCTGATTTCAATTGTTACAGTTTCATGATCTGTAAGTTCGCATCCAGCAACCGGAGCGGCAATTTTTGTTACACCGACATCATTTGCAGGTTTCTCAAAAATTTTAATATTATCAAAAGCAAGTCCTTCAATAGGTAGATTAAAATTTGTAATAATTATTCTAAGCTTAGCATCAGAAATTCCTGCAATACTGTCAAGATCGTGACGCACGTGAATCCAGTTGCCTGTAGTGCCTTGCCATCCATATCCTGAATTATACCAGTTAAAAGGATCGCCTTGAGCACCAAGCGCATTCCATGTAGCTCCGCCATCCTTTGTGTACTGAACTTTAACATTCGGGAACTGTGCCATTGCCATAGCGCCTAATTCATACCAAACATCAAATTCAAGTACGGGATTTTGCAAACCTGACAGATCAAGGCAAGGGCTCATCACATAAGAATTTTCAGCAATTATTGTTGTGGTAAGATTAGTAACCCAGCACATTGTATCAACAGATGTCGGGTGATTAATTATTGGTTTATGAGGATTACCAAGAACCCATGAAAATTGAGAAGGCAACAAATTTCCAACAGGTATCCAACCGCCTGCACCATTTGTAAAACTTTCAAAGTACGGAAATGTACTGACTGTCAAACTATTTATAACAGCAGCTATCAAGGTATCTGTGTAAACAGTTCCACCTTCGTTGACTGAGGCAGTGATTGTAAAAGTATATGTTGAATCAGAAGCAGAAAGGTTGGCAGGTAAGGTAAAAGTGAAAGTGCCTGTATCACCTGCAGGTATTGCATTAAAATCCATTTGTGAAACTAAAGTACTTCCATTAAAAGAATATGTGTAAGTTATAGAATCGATAGGGTTAGTAGAATTATTTGCTACACTTATTTCAACGTTTTCAGCAGAAGACAATCCACAACCCGACAAAGGAGTATTCATTGTCAAAATATCTAAAGGTGAAAATCTGGTAATGCTAATATCGAAATTAGTTTCAGGATTCATTCCAAACAAATCATACGTGCTCACAATAATATAATATGTAACACCACCTGTAAGGTTTACATTTGTCAGAGAAGGGTTTCCCTGGAGACCTTCAGCTTTAACACAACTTGCTGATGCGTTTGTAGGGCAATCATTAACAACAAATAATCCTACAGCCAAACCTGTGTTAGTAAGAGTAAGGTTTATCACTTCATTACCAGCAGGTGTATAAGTGAAAACATGGGATTTACCTGTCATATACTGGCTTCCGCAAGCCATACCGGCTGAAAAACTAACGCTATCATCAGCTGTTGTCATGCTATCTTGTATATAAGGCAAAGATGTAATGACCATTGGGTTTTGGCAGCTGGTCATGGTCTGCGCATTTATTCTGTCTAAATTAAAAAGTGACAGAAAAAATAACAAAATAAAAAGTAACTGTTTTTTTTTCATTTTTCTTGATTTGGTTAAATTGTTTATATTTTATTTATATTTAATTAAACTCCTATAAAACAAAAAGCTTTACAAACAATTATATTTCAATTTAATCACAGCGACATTATCATCTTCTGCCGGCCATAGCTTTCATATTGCGCAAAGCATTTTTAGGTCCGCCCTGAATTGATTTCATAACTTTTCTGGTGTCTTCAAATTGTTTTATAAGTCTGTTAACTTCAGTAATATTAGTTCCGCTTCCAATAGCAATTCTTTTTCTTCTGCTTCCATTGAGTACATCAGGGTGTTCACGTTCCTGCGGAGTCATTGAACCAACAATAGCTTCAATACTTTTAAATGCATTATCATCAATATCAACATCTTTCAATGCCTTTCCCATTCCAGGTATCATGCCCACCAGATCTTTAATATTACCCATTTTTTTTATCTGATTTATCTGAGAAATAAAATCATTGAAATTAAACTGGTTTTTGGCAATTTTTTTCTGCAGCTTTTGAGCTTCTTCAACACTAAATTGCTCCTGAGCACGCTCAACAAGAGAAACGATGTCACCCATACCAAGAATACGGTCGGCCATACGTTCGGGATAAAACACATCAATTGCATCTATTTTCTCTCCCAAACCAACAAACTTTATGGGCTTATTAACCACTGATTTTATTGTAAGTGCAGCGCCACCTCTTGTATCACCGTCAAGTTTGGTAAGTACAACACCATCAAAATCAAGTATATCATTAAATGTTTTGGCCGTGTTAACTGCATCCTGACCTGTCATCGAATCAACAACAAAAAGTATTTCATGTGGATTAACCGCATTTTTTATAGCAGAAATTTCATTCATCATTTCTTCGTCTATGGCCAAACGACCTGCCGTATCAATAATCACCACATTATAACCTTTGTCTTTCGCATAACTGACAGCTTTTTTAGAAAGGGAAACAGGTTTATTATCCGTTTCATCAGAGAAAACCTCTATATTGATTTGCTCACCGAGAACTTTTAATTGCTGTATAGCAGCAGGACGATAAACGTCACATGCAACTAGAATAGGATTTTTACCTCTTTTTGTTTTAAGATGGTTTGCCAACTTTGCAGCAAAAGTTGTTTTACCTGAACCCTGCAACCCTGAAAGTAAAATTATTGAAGGATTTATTTTAATGTTAATATCAGTCCGCTCACTGCCCATAAGCTTAATAAGCTCGTCATGGACAATTTTAACCATCAGTTGACCAGGTTCTAAGGATTTCAATACATTTTGACCTAAGGCTTTTTCTTTTACATCCTCAGTAAATGACTTTGCAATCTTGTAGCTCACATCAGCGTCAAGTAGTGCTTTTCTGACTTCTTTCAATGATTCGGCAACATTAATTTCTGTGATGTGCCCCTGCCCTTTTATAATTTTAAACGCCCGTTCAAACTTTTCAGATAAATTCTCAAACATATAGATAAATGTTACATTATAGTGGAAACAAAAATAATAAAAAAGTCATAATCAATTATATTAAGATTCATTTTTGTTTGAACAATAATCAAATAATCGGGCTTTTTTAATATACTTTAAAACTAAAATTTAAAACATGACACAAAAATTAAAACTTTATTAATTTTGCAAAAACTAATAAAATTCGACATGGAACTTATTGACGGTAAAAAAGTATCAGATGATTTGAAAGAAATTATTGCTTCAGAAACAAGAAAGATGTTAAAAGATACGGGGAAAGCACCTCATTTAGCGGCTGTATTGGTTGGCGACGATCCTGCAAGTCATACTTATGTAGCCAATAAAGAAAGAGCGTGCAAAGAGGTTGGTTTTATGTCGTCAGTTTACAAATATCCTTCTTCCATTACTGAAAAGGAACTTCTTGAAGTTATTGACTTTTTGAATCAGGATAATGAAATTGACGGTTTCATTGTTCAATCACCATTACCTAGACATATTAATGACAACACAATTATAGAGAAAATTGATCCATCTAAAGATGTTGACGGTTTTCATCCGGTAAATTTAGGTAGAATGTTGCTTGGTATTCCTTCATTTTTATCAGCAACTCCTTTTGGGATACTACAACTGATAAAAGCATATAATATTGAAACTTCAGGCAAAAATTGTGTCGTCGTTGGAAGAAGTCACCTCGTTGGAACACCCGTCAGTATTCTATTATCTAGAACATCAGAAACGGGCAACGCTACGGTTACTTTGTGCCATAGTAAAACAAAAAATCTGGCAGAAATAACTTCAAAAGCAGATATTTTAATTGTTGCAATGGGTAAGCCTGGATTTATTACTGCTGAAATGGTGAAAGAAGGTGCTGTAGTTATTGATGTAGGTACAACAAGAGTTCCTTCACCCGAAACAAAATCAGGATTCAGGTTAAAAGGCGATGTCAAATTTGATGAAGTAGCCCCGAAATGTTCTTTTATAACTCCTGTGCCTGGCGGTGTCGGCCCTATGACAATTGTTGGTCTTTTACAAAACACGTTGAAAGCAGCTAAAAAAGAAATCTATCAATAAGCATAATAATATACAAAATCCCGATGCATTTAATGAAGGGCGGTTTCTTCCAATAATGGAGGAGTTTTATTCATTACAGGGAGAGGGATTTAATACCGGCAAACCCGCATATTTCATAAGAATTGGAGGATGTGATGTCGGTTGCAAATGGTGTGATGTAAAAGAATCGTGGAATAAAGAACTTCACCCTTTGAAAAATGTTGATGATGTTGTTATTAATGCATCAAAACAACCTGCAAAAGCTGTTGTTATTACTGGTGGAGAACCTCTTTTGTACAATTTGGATTACTTATGCAAAAAGCTTAAAGAAAATAATATACTTACATTTCTTGAAACTTCTGGTTCATGCTGTTTATCCGGAGACTGGGACTGG
>CAZELC010000187.1:0-6145 GCA_964512865.1 uncultured Bacteroidales bacterium | reverse complement strand
TAATCAGAAGAATTTTGTTAAAAATTTTATTGACAATAATCTTACATCTTTAGCTTCAATTATGGCGCTATATCAGGTTTTCGGAAGGCAAAAAGTTCTTAACGAGAAGGATGACTACGATTATTACGTAAAATTAGATAAATCTCTTTTTCAGATTTATCCTGAATCTGATTACGTTAAAGAGCTTCATAAACGTGTGGAGGGAATAAATAAAGAAAAGGAATTATATAGTATTGCTGAAAAAAAACTTGATTCGGGTTTGATGGCTCCTGAAATAAATATGTACAATATTGGGGGAAGATTAACATCATTATCTTCATTAAGGGGAAGAACAGTTTTAATCTTTTTCTGGGCAGGATGGAGTGAACCAAGCATCAAAACAATACAATCACTAAAATGGATTTATAAGCAGTATAGTAAAAAGGGATTTGAAATTTATGCCGTTTCGCTTGATAAACACCGGCAAACATGGGAAGATGCAGTAAGAAAAGATAAAATTTTCTGGACACATGTTAGCGATCTTACAGAATGGGGTTCGCCGGTTGTTAAGCAATATTGTGTTAAAAGTATTCCTTATATGGTACTTATCGACAAACAAGGCAGAATAATAAAAAGAGGTATAACTGAAAAAGAACTGCCTGATTATCTTTATAAGTTGTATAAAAAGTAAAGAAATGAGAGTAATAAAATTTTTGTATCTTGTTATATTCCTCTTTATAACAATTATCTGCAATTCCCAAAATTATTTCCAGCAAGAAGTAAAATACAAAATTGATGTTGAACTCAATGACACTCTTCATATTCTCACCGCAAACGAAACAATAATTTACAAAAATAATTCGCCAAACTCCCTCAATGAACTTTATTTCCATATATGGCCTAATGCATATAAAAACAATGAAACACCTTTTGCTGAGCAGGAACTTAAAAATCATAATACAGATTTTTACTACTCCAAAGAAAATGAACGTGGTTACATTAAAGGTTTAGATTTCAGGGTTGATGGTAATAATGTGAAGGTTGTCTACGATAAAAAAACTCCCGATATATGCAAACTTGAGCTGGCATATCCTATTAATAGCGGTGACTCGGTTGTAATTTCAACTCCATTTACTGTTGTGTTGCCTGATGCTAAATTTTCGAGGCTTGGTCATAGTAATCAGTCATATTATATTTCGCAATGGTATCCAAAGCCGGCAGTTTACGACAGAAATGGCTGGCACGCGTTTTCTTACCTTGATCAGGGCGAGTTTTATTCTGAATATGGCATATTTGATGTTTCAATCACTCTTCCTAAAAACTATATAGTGGGCTCAACCGGAATATTAACAGATGAGTCTGAAAAAAAATGGATGGACGAACAAGTTATTAAAACTGCAAATAAACAGATTTTAAAATCTGATGATCTGGCATTTCCTCCATCTGACAAACAGGAAAAGACTATTACTTTCCATCAGGATAAAATTCATGATTTTGCATGGTTTGCAGACAAAAGATTTAATGTAAGAAAAAGTAAGGTTATTCTTCCGAATTCAAAAAAGACTGTTACTACATGGGCTTTATTTACCAACGAGGATTCATATTCATGGCTCAAAGCAACTGATTTTATTAATGATGCCATTACATATTACTCCAAATGGATAGGCGATTATGCTTACGATGAATGTACCGTTGTTCAAGGGTATGCAACAAATGGAGGCATGGAATATCCAATGATTACTGTAATTGGTAAAACTGCAAGCACTTTTATGCTTGAGGAAGTGATAATGCATGAAGTTGGACATAACTGGTTCTATGGAATGCTTGGTTCAAATGAAAGAGAGCACCCGTGGATGGATGAAGGAATTAACACCTTTTATGAGCTTCGTTATATTAAAACAAAATATCCTGACGCAAAACTTTCAACAATGGCGGCAGAAATAAACGGAATGGAAAGATTCGACAAACTAATAAAAATGTTTGATATTCAAAATTTTCCTGAAAGGTCGTTGTATGAAATTATGTATTTGCTTTCAGCCCGAAGCAATCTTGACCAACCGGGAAACCTGAGCGCCGACAAATACCTTTCACTTAATTATAACAGCATTGTTTATTGCAAAAATGCAATGTCATTCAATTATCTGATGAACTATTTAAGCGAAGAAAAGTTCGACAGTATTATGCAAAAATATTTTACCAAATGGAAGTTTAAACATCCTTCGCCTGAAGATTTGAGAATACTATTTGAAAAAGAATCCGGTAAAAATCTTTCCTGGTTTTTTAATGATCTTATTTCTACTTCAAAAAAATTGGATTATAAAATAAAGAAAATCAGGAAAAATCGAAATGATAACGACAGCCTCACCCTTATTGTAAAAAATAAAGGAATGGTTAATTCTCCAATTCCTATATCTGGAGTAAAAGATGGTAAAATCATAAATACATTGTGGCTTGATGGTTTTGCCGGTAAAAAAGAATTTAAAATTAACAGCAGCGCTTCCGACAAAATATATATTGATGCCGATTGGAATTCACCTGATATAAACAGAAAAAACAACAGTATCAAAACTAATGGTTTATGTAAAAAATCGAAAAAACTCCGTTTGCAATTCCTTGCCAGCTTAGACAATCCTGATAAAACTCAAATATTTTTCAGTCCGGTAATGGGATATAATTATTACAATGGTTATATGCTTGGAATGGCATTTTATTCAAATTTTCTTTTTCCTAAAAACTGGGATTATATGATAATGCCAATGTTTGCATTTGGTAATATTAATCTGTCAGGAAGTGCAAATATTGGATATACAATAAAACCATATAATTCTGCATTCAGAAATATAAGAATTGGAATTTTTGCATCGCAATACAACTATTTGAATGAACCATATAAAATGACATATAACCGGATAATTCCTCAATTAAGTATTGACTTCCGGAATAAAAATGCCACAAGTTCATTAGTTCATAAACTTAAATTACGAAATATTAATATTCTTCGACAATCATTCAATTATATTACTGTAGATACAACTCATGAGATGCAGAAAACCCGTGAAAATTACTACGTAAATGATCTCACATATTATTTAATAAATACAAGACCGATAAATCCTTTTTCATTTACATTTGATTTGCAGCAGGCAGAAAAAATGCTCAAATTTTCTTTTGAAGGCAATTACAGAATATCTTACAATAAGAAAAAGGGATTCGACATGAGGCTGTTTGCAGGTGCTTTTCTGATTAAACCGGAAAACTCTATTTACGACTACCGCTTCAGGCTTAGCGGGACAAACGGATGGCAGGATTATTTATATGATAATACTTTTCTTGGTCGCTCAGAAACTTCCGGATTTCTTTCACAACAATTCGTTGATAATGATGGTGCATTTAAAAGTTATACACCGGTTGGGCAGTCGTGGGATTGGCTGGTGACCTTAAATCTGAAAATTGCATTTCCCTGGAAGATACCATTAAAAATATACGGCGATATTGGTACTTTTGCTAATGCAGGCGATGGAACTTACAGTGATTCAAAAGTTCTGTATGATGCAGGAATCAGCTTGGTAATAATTAATAACACTTTTGAAGTATATTTTCCGTTCCTTTGGTCGCCTGATATAAAAAAATCGAATGAACTTTACTACACTAATTACTGGCAAAAAATAAGATTTATCATTAATTTTGACAAGTTAAATCCCATTGAGCTCACTAAAAAAATTGAATTTTTCTGATAAATGAAAATACTAGAAGAGCAGACAATTAATAAGAAAATATATTTTGTTTCGGATGCGCATCTAGGTGTTCCCGATAGTAATAGTAGTCGAAAGAGAGAGCTTCTTCTTATTAAATGGCTTGACATGATAAAAGCCGATGCTGAAGAAATTTATCTTATGGGCGATATTTTCGATTTTTGGTTTGAATATAAAACTGTTGTTCCCAAAGGTTATGTAAGGCTACTAGGAAAACTTGCCGAAATAAGCGACTCAGGAATTACAATAAACTATTTTACCGGAAACCACGATATGTGGGTATTTAAATATTTCGAAGAAGAGCTGAATTTTCATATTTTTCATGAACCAATAATCAGAGTAATAAATGGAAAAAAGTTTTTAATTGGTCATGGTGATGGGCTTGGTCCTGATGACAAAGGTTATAAATTCATTAAAAAAGTGTTTTCAAATAAGGTGTGCCAGTGGCTATTTTCTTTGATTCATCCGGGATTTGGGATTAAACTAGCATTGTTTTTTTCAAGAAAAAGCAGAGTTGCACGAGGAGATACGGATGAAATTTTTCTTGGAGAAGATAAAGAGCGGCTTATTATTTACGCAAAGACATTATTAGAAAAAGAGAATTATGATTATTTTGTTTTCGGGCACAGGCATCTTCCATTAGAAATAAAACTTTCTGACAACTCAAGATATTTGAATATAGGCGACTGGATAGTAAATTTTACCTATATTGAATTTGACGGAAATAATATTTCATTAAATAAGTTTAAACCAGAAAACTGATTCCTAATTATGTTGTTGAGCAGGAAATACAATGTTATAAACATGACCGCCGAAGATATGCATACAGCTGTTGAATGGGCAGCAAATGAAGGATGGAATCCAGGAATCAACGACGCTGATTGTTTTTACAATACTGATACAACTGGTTTCTTTGCCATTAAAGCGAAAGGAGAAATTATCGGCTGCATTTCTGCTGTTAAATATAATTCAGATTATGGATTTATTGGATTTTACATTGTTAAACCTGATTTAAGAGGGAAACTCATTGGGCTTTATCTGGCAAATAAAGCTCTCGAATACCTGCAGGGTTGTTCAATCGGGATTGATGGCGTTTTAAACAAAGTAAATAATTATAAAAATTTCGGGTTTAATATTGCTCATCAGAATCAAAGATTTAAAGGAATATCTGCCGGATTTAATGTCAGCGAAGGGGTTTTTGAAATTGACAAAACAGATTATATGAACATTTTTGATTATGACAAATCTGTTTTTGGTCTTCCAAGAAAATTATTCATTGAAAAATGGATAACTCAAAATTCGGGATTAACAATGGTTTTCAGAGTTGGAAGTAAAATAAAGGGCTTTATTACACTTAGAAAATGTATTGAAGGTTACAAAATAGGACCTCTGTTTGCCGATGACCAGCCAATTGCAGAAAAGTTATTTGAGTCTGTATTAAGCAGAATATCCGGATCAGTATTCTTTATTGATATTCCTTTAATAAATGCAGCGGCAATAAAACTTATACAGAAATATAATCTAATTCCGGTATTTGTTACTGCAAGAATGTATCAAGGGAAAGCACCACTTAGTTTGACTCAAAAAATTTATGGTATTACGAGCTTTGAGCTTGGTTAGTAGATATTAAACTCTCAATTCCCAGAAAAGAAAAACAACAATCAAAACTATACCTATAACTACAAAAAGAAATTCTCCTGAATGATTCTTAAAAAGATACCCTCTTCTTGGCCTTGGTGTTCTATCAAGCCGCCTTGATTTCTTTTTAAAAACAATAAAAAGAATTAAATATAGAAAAAAGACCAATAACCAAATCATTTATATATTTTATAAATATTCGACGCAATTTATATTTTATTTCTCTAACAGCAATGTCTTTTTTAAATATTTTTTTAACAAGTCTTCTTTTTTGCTTATTTTGCATCAATAAATAAACTCACTCAGCAGTTTGAAAAGCTATAATACAATTGTAAAAAAAGTAAACATCATTGGAGCAGGCATTTCCGGAATGGCTACTGGTTGTTACCTGCAAATGAATGGTTATAATACAGAAATTTTTGAAAGTCATTCTAAACCGGGTGGTCTTTGCACCAGTTGGAATAAAGGTGAATACACTTTCGACGGATGCTTGCATTGGCTTTTAGGATCAGAAAAAGGAAGTCCTTTCAATAAAATATGGTCAGAATTAATAGATCTAAATAAAATCAAATTTGTTAATCATGATTTGAGGTCTGATATCGAGTTAGTAGAGAACAAGGATAAATACGGGGACAATGTTTTTCATTTATACACAAATATAAAGAAATTAGAAAATTACCTTATTGATATTTCTCCTGAAGATGAGAAAGTAATTAAAAAACTGACCGGTTTGATGCGCAAATTCCAAAAATTTGAAGTCCCGCCGGTAATGGACG
>CAZELC010000186.1:0-6192 GCA_964512865.1 uncultured Bacteroidales bacterium | reverse complement strand
TTTCTAAATTATTTATCAACAAATTAGTTAACATTTTTAATAGCACAACGGGTTTTACACTATGTCGCACTAACAGTCACACTGCTCTATGTTAAATATCAGGCGTTGGATTCCTAATATAAAATATCCTTTTTCAAATTGACTCTTTTCTGCGTGTGGTCGCTGTCATAATCAAAAAGCAGGTCGCCGGAAGTTTTAAATAATTTAATAAAATTCATTTTATACCAAACCACAACTTTACCGACTTTAACACCTGAAATGATATCAATAACAGCATCACCATTGGCTAAGATATTTATTTTAATTTTTGTGTTGCTTTCCATTTTTATTTTGTCAAACGATATATCATCACCATCAACAGTTTGAACTATAATAATTCCATTGTTATTTGCAATAAGAGTAATATTACCGATTGCATCATAAATCTTTGGAGAAATAGTTTTAAATGACGGGTTATACTTATCGAGTGTTTTTTTTACTTCTTTGCCTGGTAAGACTGCTCTATTGTCTTTAATCATATTTATAGCAGCAAACAAACCGGCAATGCCTTTATCATATTTTAATCCGATTAGTCTGTCGTTTTCGGCTTTCAACAAAGCAGGAATATCGGCACCGGCTGATTCATTAGTACTTTTACCACTGAAACTTGTTGCATAATTACTGGCTGAAGTCAGATATACCATTCCTGTTGTGTCAAAAGAAAGTCCATAATTACTAATATCTCCGGTGTTATCATAAAATTTAACTCCTTCAAATTCGCCGTTATTATCCATTTTCATAACATAAACAACATTTGTAGTTTTCCGCATGGTGTCAAGTCCTGCTTTTTGTGCCCATAGAACATTTCCTTCCTTATCAATGCGAGCCATAAAAATATCCTGTCCTTTAGGTGAAAACAGTTTTTTGCTTCCAATTTTTACCGAATTTTCAAAATACCCGGATATGTATAAATCATCATTACAATAAGTTATATAGTTGACGATAGAGTTTTTAGGGCAATCAGTTGCTTTAACCCAAATAAGTTTATTATCGGGATTATATTTTGCAACAAAGCCACCTTTCATTCCTTTATTAATAAATTTATTATCACCAAAATTTGCGCTGTCGGCGTAATAACCTGCAATATATTTATTTCCTTCTTTGTCGAACACCATATTTTGCTGCGAACTTGCGAAATAACCTCCTGAAAGATTTGCCAGTTGCCATATTTTATCTTCTTCATATTTAAGCTCTTTTTCATTTTTTATTATAATAATCTTTGGAGTTACTTTGTAAAATTTAGGCATTATCATTCCTGTTACAGCGCCTGTATATGTAGGGTCGCATGAAAGGTATCTTTTGTTGTTATAAATAATGGCATTACCTTCAACATTACCTTTAAAATGAACGCCTGTTGAAACGTGTGTAGGATAATCAAGACCTATGACACCTGAATTTGTAAGTTCTCGAACCAAATAAGAAAACAAAACTGCTCTATCATCACAATCGATATATGGATAAAAAATTGATTCTTCAGGGAAATTAAATTTTTCATAACCGAATTGATCCTGATCTGTTTTATAATCAAATGAATAGTGCATAAAACTGAGAAGTAAATCAATAACCTCTTTTTCTGATTTTTCCTTTAACAAAGGCAAAAAAGCTTCATCAACAGATTCTTTAAAGCAATTTGAAGGCACCGAGTTAAAATAAACTTTAAGGTCAAGTGTTTTCGGAAACTCCTTAAAATAATCAATGGCGTTTTTATTATATTTTAGTTTAACGGGATAAGTTTTATCTTCATATTTGACTTCAAATTTCCTGAACAGGGTATCAACTTTAAGGTTAAGTGGTTGCCAAATGGTCATGTCAATCTGTTTTACGGCATCAGGATAGTCTTTTTCATAAGTTCTTAGGCGCATCACCTTTGATTCGAGGTTATAATAGTACATTCCATTGATCCAAATTCCTCCGCAATTATAGATTTTATCTTTAAATGGCAGTAAAATCATAACTTTACCATCGGCCAGACCTAATTTAGCTCTATAACCGAGTCTTGTCATAATATACCATCTTAGCAATATTCTCCCGTTTTCCGAATTCGGGTATAATTTTTCAGATATTTTCTTAGCTAAGATGTAATATCCCCAATCATTTACATTATAAAAAGAGCAATAGGTTTTTATTCTGACAATAAGGTTCTCAAACGAAGATTTGTTAAGCCTGTCCCAGTAATCGGCAATAAAATTTTCATGAACGCTGACCGGTATTTCGAAAATCATTTTTTTATCGTAACCAAAAACGCATTTATCTCCAAAATAATAAACAGAATCATAAGTCAACTGAGTTTTAGCCGATGGTGATAATGTTTCTTCAGGTTTAATAAAAGTGTTTTTTTCGCTATTATCTTTAATATTGGCTACAAGAATATCGGCTTTTTCAACATTCTGAATTTCATCAGGGTTATATTTTGGAATATCAACAGGTTTTGACTTGTCTTCCTTTTTGTAAACTTCCTTTCCTGTAAATTCTTTCCAAGTTTGTCGGAGATAGTCGGAGAATTCTTTCTCGATTTTTTTTCTGAAATTATCAAACTCTATTTGGTTCTGTTCCTTAAACTTATTAAACTCTTTTTCATAAGGATTAGAAACTGTGTCATCTTTTTGTGCAGAAATATTACCTGATATAAAAACGGTTATAAATAAAACAAGCAGGAATGACTTTACAGCAAGTGTTTTCATAATAATTTTTTTTGATAATTTCAATATAAACCGAAGTTAACTGAATTTAACTATTTCTTTATAGATATGTCAATAGTTTCAACCTGGAAGCTATTTCTTTTTATTTTGTTATTTGTAATCCATTTAAGAAAATCTTCGGATGATAAGCATTTTGGCAGTTTATAGCCCATTTTCTTTTCAGATTCTGACAGTTCGCTAAAATTATTTTTAAGCTCAGGAATTGTCATGGCTGTTTTAGAGAAAACAATATATAATCTGTTAAGCGAAGTGTAAGTATCTGTTGAAACCTGTATTTCATCAACATCATCGTAAGGATTATTTTTGTGAAATAAAATATAGTCGGTATTAGCTTTAACAGGGAAGCCTCCTTCATTTTCTTTTATATTACCGGTATAAGGAAGCAGAATATCTGATTTCTTCTGGTCGTCAATATAAATCATAAGATAGCCATCTGATTCACTTCTGAAATAAGCATAAAACGAGTCGCCATCTTTGTAATCGGTCAATTTGCATTTTTTATCGGGGCACGACAAAGTTGCGGCTTCAAATTCGATTGGAGGGTCATCATATTCTTTAGCTTTTATTGTGATAGTACATTTTAATTCCTTGTATTTGGTTTTTTTACCGTCAAGAATTTTCTGACCTTCAAGTTCTTCGAATTTTTTATTAATAACAGAAACTAATTCTCCTTTAACATAAGAATTGCCAACCATATTAAAACCTGACTTAGTTTCAGTTTTTTGCCCTGTATTAATATTTTCAATATAAGTAGAATTCCCCTGAATAATTGCTCTGCCGAATGCTTTTTCCAAAGCATTAACAATAGCAAGATCCTCAGCATTTTTTTCAGCCTCTATTTTAGAAATATTGTCAGGCCATTCAATCTGAGATTCACCCGAAACTTCAACAATTTTCTGCCCGAAAGTATAGGTGAATGTAAAATTAGTGATTAAAAATAAAACTGAAAGAAGTTTAAAAAAGCTGTTCATCTGAAGATGTCATGAGTTTCACAATATAAAAATTCCGGCTTATTCAGGCTTCTGTTGATAATTAAATGAGAACCTTCAATTTCATTAAGCAGCTTGAATAGAACCGGAATTTCCAATTAAGTTCTAGCGGTCTTGTTTTTCTTCTACTTTTGGCATACCCATAAGTGCATCAAGCTGTTGCTCATTCATTTTCATTTTGTCTTTAAGCTCTTTGCGAACAACTTTTTTAGCAATTTCCAATGATTGTTTAACATCGTAGAAAAGTCTTACCTGAATTTCAACTTTATTATCTTTCAAATCTCTGTAAAGTTTGAATTCAGGGTTAACATAACCTAACTGCATTGCAATAAGATTTTTAGCAGATTGTACTATTTCAGTAACTGAAGCTGCATCCTTGGTGCTTAACTGAGCGTTGCCCACATTGGCACTTATTAATGAGTTCATATTAGTTTCGATAAGTCCTGCCAGCTGGAGCTTTCCCATTTCAATAGCCTGCATTTCGGCGGCAGTTTTTGTTTCAGCAACGGCATTACCATCAGCAGTAATGTATTTTGGATTTCCGTTGTCATCTTCCATATACTGCTTCATCCATGATTTTTCAATAAGTTTATCTAATGGAAGAGAGCCCGGAGATACTTTCCAGCCTTCAGCTGTTAGTTTTTTTGCCTCTTTTCTGGCAGCTTTCAGAGCTCTTTCTTTAATATCGCCCTTAAGTTCTTTTTCTTTTTTGTCTTTTGCTTTTTCTTCATTTTTCTGTGCAAATGAAACTGAGCAAACAAAAGCTAACATTAATGAGAATAGAATAAATTTTTTCATTTTTTTTTGATTTTGCCTGTAAAACAGGCGGTTAGTAATAAAATTAACTTATCATTGATTAATTTGTTCCAAACACAAATATATTATTTTTTTTATTATTAAACCGTAATTATAAAAAAATTTCATAGTGAGGCAATTGATGTATCAAAAATTTTTAATAACTGATATCTGAATTTACGATTTTTAATTTAATTTACATGCATCATAATAGTCAATGACAAACGATTATTATAATTTATTTTATGAAATTTTCATAACATTAATTTAAAGGTTGAAGTTTTTTTTTTATTTTAGCAAAAAATACAATTAAATAATACTAATATGCGATTTAAGATATTATTGGCAATTTTTTTATTTTTTTTATTCTGTGTTAAAGTTTTTTCTCAAAGCACAGAAGCGGAAGTAAAAAAAGTTGCCGCAACTACTGAGGGGAATACAATTATCATTAATTATAATATTGAAAAATCTTCCCGAAAGGAGAAATATAAAACATCTCTTCTTTTCAGAACAAATGAAAGTACGTGGATAATACCTAAAACAATTAAAGGTGATGTAAATACTTTTATCAAGGGTGGTAAAAACAAAACAATACAATGGGATGTGTTGAAAGATACAGTTGGGATAAGCTGCAAAATTACTCCTTACGTCAGAATTACTGGATTTACCGAGAAACTTGGCGGTCCTGCAAATGCCTTATATTCACTTTTAGCACCAGGAATGGGCGATTATGGAGTTACAAAAAACGAAGACCTTCACCGTTGCTTTTACAAACCTTATTTTACTACAATTTTGGCTTATGGAAGTCTTGGTTATGGTATTTTTCAAAAAATCAGATCAGACCAGTTTTACAGCAAATATAAGGATACCTGGAGCCAATCTGAAATTGACAGCTATTATAAAAAAGCCAATAGCGGTCATAAGCAATATATTATTGCTGTGAGCGTCGCAGCCTCAATTTGGATTGCCGATATAGCTTATGTAATTTATAAAGGAATTACAAATAAGCAAAATGAGAAAAAAGAAAAGAAATCCGGAGTTGGAGGATTATATTTAAATTATGATCAGACAGGTGGAATGCAGACCGGATATTTTATGAGATTTTAGTTTAATAACATATAATTTAGTTGAATTATGAATAAGTTTTTACTCATTTTATTTGCTTCTGTTATTACTCTCGGTATATCAGTAAACGCACAGAAGGTTAATAAAGTTATGAAACAGGGTGTTGGCGAATCTATTGATATCAGTATTAAGCAACCGCCTAAATATCCTAAGATAGAAATTTCATCAACCTCATTTGAGAATACCTCAACAGCAAAGATGTATACAAAAGATGAAACCGGCATCATTAAATTTGAACAGGCCGGGGTAATGAAGATATTATTGACAAATAATGGTGAAGGAAGTGCGAAAGATTTAGCTATATCTGTTGGTGAGATAAAAATAAAAGGTTTGAATATAGCTGTACCCAACTCCGGAATGATAGGTGATTTGGCTCCAGGGCAAAGCAAAGAAGTCCTTATTTCTGTAAAAGCCGGTATTTCTGTTGAAAAAGGGCAATCTGCTGTAACTATATATGTTAAAGACTCAAACCTTAAAACCAACCTTAATAGCATTTTTAATTTTAAAACTTATGATTTTTATACAGGCTCAACTTATGATCTTAC
>CAZELC010000185.1:0-6211 GCA_964512865.1 uncultured Bacteroidales bacterium | reverse complement strand
GTATTAAATCACCAAGCTGGTTGTTTTTCTTTAGTCCGCCGCATTTACCAAGAAATAAGCATGCTTTTGGTTTTACACAGCTTAAAAGATCCATTATTGTGGCAGCATTTGCGCTTCCCATTCCGAAATTAATCATAGTTATGCCGTTGGCTGTTACACTTGGCATTGGTTTGTCAAGAGTTTCAATGGTTACATTATTTATATCGGCAAATAACTTCAGGTAACCTTGAAAATTTGTAAGTAAGATATATTTGCTTATTTCTTCTTTTGATGTTCCTGTATATCTTGGAAGCCAGTTATCTGCTATTTCTTTTTTTGTCTTCATAACTGAAATTATTTTGTTTCTGTTTGTTTTATTATTTCATCATAAATACCTGTACTTCCCGGAAAAAGCAGAAACATGGCGGCAATGAACTGCCGGTCATCTTTTGAGCGGGTAGTTTCTCCAATCAAAAAATCAACATTAAGGATATCCTGCAATTTTTGGCAGATAATAACTTTATTAAGCTCAAAATCAACTTCGTCAAGTTTTCTGGTATCATTAATCAGCAACTCAACATTATCCATAATCTCTTTTTTATTTTTGGGTTTTATACCAGGCAATCTTGCATCAATAATATCTCTAATTGGCAGAAGGTAAAGGTCTTTATAGTCATTATATTTTTTATCGTTTAACTTTCTTACATCAGTGAAAAAATTTATCCATTCGCTTGTTGCAGCTGCCTGTCCTATATTTGATGGATTTTTAAGATCATTTGGCGGAATAAGACAGCAGCGGAATATCTTGAGCATATATTTCTGACCATTTGTAAGAATATTATCGACATCTGATTTCAACTCCCATAACTTTTCAACACCTGAATCAAGAAAAATACCCTTAACATGCGATAAATCAATATCTTTTCGCTCTTTGTCAGAAACTTCCTTGGTGTCAAGTTTTGCAATATTCCCTTTTGGAAAATACTCAGGAAGAGAATGACAACGAATACAGGCATCGTTACCGTGTGGAATTCTGTATGCTCCTATCACTGATTTTTTTATTATATCTGATTCAATTTCGCGTAACCTGAAAACCTCTTTTTTAAGAGAGTCGGGGATAGGATTTTGAAATTTTAAATACTCAATAAGAACTTTGTAACAACTCCTTACTTCAATTAACTCTGGAATTGCTTTACCTTTTGTATCAGGTATTTTAATATTGAGAGCGTCTATTTTTAATGAAAGTTTCTTAAGTTCCTTTGCCTGCTTGTTATTTAGGTTTAATCCGTAAATTATATTTATTGAAGATGTTCTCATTATGAGATAGTTCATTTCATTAAGCTGAAGTTCCCAAGAATCCGGATCTGTTGATGTAATTGTCCTGATATTTGTTGTCTTAGTTGTGAAGGATGCAAGCATAGCAATTATCAGAAGAAAGAACAAAATGCTCCTTCTCTTTAAAATTGCTTTTATGAAACCGGAAATGAAAAACACAATCTGCAAATTTAATTTTATAATTTCGTCCCTGCGGGACTTTTTTCTCCTTGTCTGATCTTCTTGTTGTCAAATCAAACTTCAATATAGAGTATGAAAAAACCGATTACCTATAACTGGTTACAACTTCAGAACTTAGAACTACAACCAATGTCCGGGAATTTCATTGCCGCATGAACATTTACTATTCTTCAAATTGTTCTTTATGACTTCGTAGTTTACTCTTTCAATCAGAAGTTTGCCGCATTTAGGGCAATAGGTATTATTACCTTTATGTCCGGGTATATTCCCTACATATACGTATTCAATACCTGCTTTTTTTGCAATATCATAAGCATCTTCAAGTCTGCTTAATGGTGTTGCCTGAACATCCATCATCTTATATGCAGGTTCAAATCTTGTAAAATGTAATGGAACATTAATACCGACTTCGTTTTTTATCCATTGCACCATTTCGTTTATCCCTTCTTTGCTGTCATTTAGGTCAGTAATCAGAAGATTCACTATTTCAAACCATGCTTTATCCTTATTTTTTGCAAGAGTTTTTATTGTTTGTTTAATATACGAAACATTGCCGCTGCAGTATTTTTTATAGAAAGTGTCGTCAAAACCTTTTAAACCTATAACAAATGCATCAATGTATGGAATAAATTCATCAAGTGGCTCAGGTGATATATAACCGGCAGTAATACAAAATGTTTTCATCTTGTTTTGTTTTGCAAGCTTTGCAATGTCAAGCATATATTCATAATATATTATCGGCTCAGTATAGAAGAAATTAATTGAATTGACATTATTCTTTTTAGCTCTTGCTATAACTTCCTCAGGTGAAAGATCAAAAGTTTTTACATTGTCAGGTCCTGACTGGCTTATTTCCCAATTCTGACAAAACTGGCAATGAAGATTACAACCTGCTGTTGCAATGCTGAATACTTTCTCGCTAAGCTGATAATGATAAAGTGGCGATTTTTCGATATCATCAAGTGTTATTACAGATGGTTTTGCATAACTTAACGCAAACAATTCACCTTTGCGGTTACCTCTGGTAAAACAAGGACCGTTTTTTTCAGGTAGAAGAATACAACCGTTTGGGCAAAGTTTGCATTTAACCTTATTGTCAGCCATCGGCTCCCAGAAGCTTGCTTTATGAAGTCCATCAGTATTTTGCGCAAATAATTTTTCGGGAAAATCAAGTCCTCCTAAAATTGTAAACCCTGCTGTGCATGCCAGACAGTTTTTTATAAATTTCCTTCTTGAGTTTTCATTACAATTTTTTTCTTCTGTCATATTGAATTATTTTTTTATGACTTTTACATACTGAATCTTTTCATTGTTTTGCACTCTTATCATATACATGCCATTAGGCAGTGCTGACATGTCAAAATTATTGATATTAAGACCGGTTTGCAAATTAATGATACAAGAATTTAATAATTGCCCTTGCAAATTATAAACGCTGATAAAAGCATCAGATTGCTTAACTGCGAACAGTTTTAAAGTAACAGCGTCAGTACATGGATTAGGATAAACTTCAATTTGATTATTTTGTACAAGTTGTTCATCAATGCTTGAGAAAAGATCATGTGCAGGCCAGGTAGTAATTTGTGATACTGCATCAGGTATTAGCTTATTGGCAGCAACGATGAAAGAGTCAAGCGAAGCCATAATATTACTGGAATCCAGAGGAAGTCTGTTGAAAATTACAGCGTATTCAATGCCATTTTCCTGTCGCACCCAAAAAGAACTAACGCCTGTTGTAAGAGCGCCGTTATGACTCCATGTTCCGTTTGTGTCAACCACCCAACCCATTGCATAATTCGGATTCACCGCACTTCCTGTAGTCATTGTGCTAATTGTTGCCGGAGTAAAAAAATCTGGCCTTCCGGGGAATCCATCCACGCCGGTAAGCAGCAGCATCATTTCTGTAGGATTTGTAACCCATCCGCCATGTGAATCCATTGTTTTCAAATGATATGAACCATAAGATTCGGGTACAACAGTTATTGAATCATAACAAGAAATTGTCGTGTCCCATTTCATATCATAATAAAGAACTTCATTAGGAAACTTTTCTGATTTAAAATCATTTCCAATCCATGTATTATTAGCTGTTATCGGGCCGAGTATTTCGTTAGTCATATATTCTTCGTAAGTCGGATAACCTGTAATTTTTTCGATAACTCTTCCAAGAATATTGTAACCAAGGTTTGAATACTGATAGGCTGTTCCTGGTGTGAAATCCAGATTATAATATTTAAGCATATATCTTATCACTGTTTTAGCATCTGCCGGAGGATTAGTTCCCATAACTTTTGCAATATGAAAAAGGTCGTACTGCGGGTCGTTTGCTCCTTCAGCAGCTGTGCCTGAAGTATGCTGGAGAAGATTTTCAAGTGTTATCTTTTTATATCTTTGATCTAGGATATTCTGATAAATGGAATCATTAAGAATACCATGAGGTCCGAAAACAGTGTCAGTAATATGAAGTAAGCCATCCTGAACAAGTTTCATTATGCAAATTCCGGTGTAAGATTTTGATGTACTTGCAATTCTCATAACACTGGTCGGATAAAGAAGCTTATTGCTGTCAACATCGGCATAACCAAAACCACGTGCATAAACCAGACGTTGGTCATATACCACTCCTACAGAAGCTCCCGGTATTTTCCATGATATCATAAAGTGCGACATGGCTGAATCTAATACTGCCATTTCAGGTACCGATACTCCTGTTATAGGAACTGTCTGTGCGCTGATGTTCAACTGAAAGGTTAAGATGAGTGCAAGAATGGAAATGATGACGGATTTTTTCATTTTTGTATTATTTATAATGGTTACAGGAAGAATAATTCCAAGCCAAAATTAACCTAATAATGTATTAAAAACAATTTATGGAAATAAAATTTTCAAAGTACTGAATGTTGATAATGGAATGCATTCGATTATAATAAAAAAACTCTGTAATCTATGACAGAGTTTTTTTCAATTTTTTAACACGGATTGAGTTAAGTTTTTACGAACTTACTTATGTAAATCTGTGGTAATCTGTGTGTTCTGTATCGAAATATCAGCCGATATTAATCTTCAGCATCAAGAAATTCTTCAGCATCTTCATATGCTTCGGTTTTTCTTCCTAATACAGGAAGAATTTTTCCGGTGATGAAACCGGCAATAAGAGCAATAACGATTGTAATTCCAATTCCTGAAAGCTGTCCTTTCATGCTGATGCCATGAACAATCGGCAGAGCTGCAAAGCCACCCATTAAACCCGGAAGTCCATGAAGGTTTGTAACACCGCATGTATCAATTATTTTCATCCATTTTTGCTGGCGACTTTGAATAATGGCAAAGCCGAATGTTGAAAGACCTCCGGCCATAATACCGATAAGTGCTGATTCTGTATGTGAAGCGACTGCACAGGTTGAACCTATGGCGACTCCACCGGCAAGTGCAGCGTTGGCAATATCGGCAATACTTATCTTTTTACGTAAAGCAATAGAAAAGATATATGTTGTAAGGGTTGAGCCGCAAAGTGCAATAACAACATTGACTACAGTATGAGGAACCTGATCAGGCGGAACCAGTGCGGCACAGAAACTTGGCCAGAATATCCATAGCATCATTGAACCAAGCATTGAGTAGCGGTCGCTTGTTGCATCTGTTTCAATGGTTTTTTCAAATTCCTGTTTTGTTGTCATGGTAAGAGCAACACCAAGCCCGAAAATTGCACCGAAAGCATGTATTACAATGGAACCACCTGTATCAACAACGCTTCCTATATCAACTAATCCGAAACCTCCGTCAAGAACTATCCACTCGTTAAACATGTAAAAAGGGACAAAAAGAAGCCCTAAAAGAATGTACTGTGGCATTTTTAAACGACCAAGAACGGCGCCAGCGGCAATTAACAAACTGGCAGCACCAAATTCGGCAAGTATAAGTCTGTCTATTTCTTCAGCTGCATTGCCCATAATATCAGTACTTTTTATAAGGATATATAAGGGTAATGACGTACTTACAAGTAAGAAAGTTGCGGTGAGAGCAGAACGCCCGTATTTTCTCACAAATACCATCAAAAATCCGAAACCTACAAGCAACATCACCATAATATGAATTGCTTTATTATAGCGCTGGTCGTTAACAATGTCTTTTGCTAATCCGCTTCCGGTAGATTCAGCTGCAAATGTAACTGCCGATAACACTAAGAGGAACAGGGTAATCGGGAGAATTTTGAGTAAACTTTTAGTTTTCATCTTATTAATATTAATTGATACTTGAATTTTTGAGCAAAAGTATATTTTAACAAATGAATAATTTGTAAGAGAATTACCTAATTTTTTGGAAAATAAGAAAAATACCTAATATGAGGTTTTAGTCTGCGAAATTTGGAGTTACATAGAGTTAAACCATAGTAAATTTATGATTATAAACATTATATAAAATTATGGTAACACTATTTGTAGAAATAATTTGTTGATATTGCATAAAATATCAAATTGTTCAGATCTAAAGTTGATTTGTCTATCTAATTTATATGTTTTAATTATTCCATTTTTTGGTTACTATTTAAAGAAGATTTTTATTTATCTTTATACTTGTTAAGAAAATAAACATGAAACTGATAATTACTGCTTTATTTGTCATTATTGCTGTTAACTTTTCACTTGCCCAGACCAGAGGAATCATTGTGGAAAATGTTCAGAGCAATACTATTCCAGGTAATACTTATGCCATTGTT
>CAZELC010000184.1:0-6234 GCA_964512865.1 uncultured Bacteroidales bacterium | reverse complement strand
TGCTGATAAATGGACAAAAGAACCTTTCCGTGAAAACAGAAACCTATCTTTCCGGTCCGTTGTCCTTGAACTTGAATCTCAGGCTGAGTTTTTCCTTACATTTTCTCGCTCAGGTCATAGATATAATTTATCAGGAGTTAAAGGTATTAGCGCTTATGCTTTCTCACCTTACGCATTTATTGGTATTGGAGGTTTTTATTTTGATCCGAGAGCTAAGTATAATGGCAAATGGTATAGCCTCAGAAAGCTTCACACTGAAGGAGAGGGAATGATTGAAACAAGAAAAAATTACAGCCCTGTTCAGGTTTGTATACCATTTGGGCTTGGTTTGCGTTATAATATTAACAGGCAATGGACAATTGGGATCGAATTCGGAGTTAGAAAAACATTTACAGATTATTTAGATGACGTTAGCACAACATATATTGACCCTGAAGCACTTCAAGCAGCTTATGGAGATGTTGCGGTTGCACTTGCTAACCCATCACCTAATAAAAATGACCCCAGCAGCCCATATTATAGAAGTACCATGGCAGGACAACAAAGAGGAGATCCCACAAAAGATGACACTTATATGTTCGGTGTAATTCATCTATATTATACTTTGAATAAAGGATTTCTGCCTAAACTTAAATTTTAAAATATGTATGAATAGTTACAAATATGAGAAAATATAGGATTTTAGTAATCATATTCGTACTATTCTTTTCACAGCTAGCTTACTCGCAGTTTGTCAGATCTGAATTAGGATTATTTGGAGGAGTTTCTTATTATCTTGGTGATTTAAATCCGTCTAAACAATTTCTATTTTCTAAACCTGTATTTTCATTAATTTACAGATATAATTTCACTCCCAGGTGGACTATGAAATTTAATGCCGCTTATGGTTCTGTTAAAGGAGATGATGCAGTTGCAAGAACAAATATAGACAGAAATCTTAGTTTTAAAAGCAATATTTTTGAGTTATCAGCTCAAGTAGAATTAAATTTTCTACCTTATATTACTGGAGATAAAAAACAATATATTTCACCATATATCTTTGGAGGAGTAGGTGTCTTTAATTTTAACCCTAAAGGTCTTTCAGATGACGGAATTTGGTATGATTTGCAATCTCTTGGCACTGAAGGACAGGGAACTACACTTCCTGAAGCTAAAAAACCTTATTCGCGAACAACTTTATGTTTACCTTTTGGAATCGGAATGAAATTCAGTATCCACAAATCAATTTGCATTGGAGCCGAATGGGGAATGAGAAAAACTTTCACAGATTATATTGACGATGTCAGCACAAAATACCCTAGTTTGGAAGTATTAACAGCTGAATTAGGGAAGACGTCTGCTGAAATGTCTGACAGATCATTATCGCATAAACCACCCCTTTCTGAAGACCACACCGGTATGCAAAGAGGAAATGTAAACACAAAGGACTGGTACTCATTTGCCGGAATATTTATAACATTTAAAATAAAACCCAAAGGAGGCGTTTGCCCTGCTTATCAATCACACCCAATAATCAAAAAAAAGAAATAAACTAAATACTCAGGTGTAAATATTTCTGTTATATTGATGAAAGAGAAAATTAATTTGGAGAAATTGCCGCTACATATAGCAATAATAATGGATGGCAATGGACGTTGGGCTCAGGAAAAAGGCGAAATGAGAATTTTTGGCCATCACAACGGAGTTATTGCAGTAAGAGAAACTACTGAGGCTGCAGCAGAACTTGGTATTAAATATTTAACACTTTATGCTTTTTCAACTGAGAATTGGAACAGACCTAAAGATGAAGTTGATGCTTTAATGGAGTTATTGGTTTCTACCATTAGCGAAGAAACTAGTACGCTTTGTAAAAATAATATCAGACTCAAAGCTATTGGTGACCTTAAAAGCCTGCCTAAAAAATGCTACGATGAATTAATGAAAACTATTGAGATTACTCAGAATAACGATAGAATGACACTTATTTTGGCACTTAGTTATAGCTCAAGATGGGAAATTGAAACTGCTGTCAAAAATATTTGCAAAAAGCTGATAGACAATCATATATCTATTGATGAAATAGACCAGGATTTAATTTCAGCTAATTTATGTACATCTGAATTCCCAGATCCCTCATTATTAATAAGAACAAGCGGTGAGTACAGGATTAGTAATTTTCTACTTTGGCAACTTGCATATACTGAGCTTTTTTTTACAAAAAAACTCTGGCCAGATTTTAGAAAAAATGATTTGTATGAAGCAATTCTTGACTTTCAAAAAAGAGAAAGACGATTTGGCAAAACTAGTGAACAAATACACAAAACTAATTGAAAGATGAAAGTTAGAATTTTTATTTCTTTGTTGTTTATTTTATTTTTCTTTTCAATAAATGCTCAGGTTACAGATGACGGCATAGATTATACAAATCCAAAAGAATACTCCATAATAAAAATCTCCTTCTCTGGAACTTATTTTATTGACACATCTATTTGCAAACTTGTAACAGGTCTTTATGTCGGTGATAAAGTTGATATACCTGGCACCAAAATTACTAAGGCCATTCAAAACCTTTGGAAACAGGGATTATTTGATAATATAAGAATAACAGCACCATTAATAGATGGAGACAAAATCTGGCTTGATTTCTACCTGATTGAACACCCAAGATTATCAGCTCAACCATTATTTTCTTCAAGTATTAAAAAGGGAGATGTTGACAATCTAAGAGAAAAAATGAACCTTAACCGAGGTGATGTTATAAATCAGAATGTTATCATGAAATGCACTGATATAATTAAAAAATATTATATCGAAAAAGGATTTCTTAATGTTGAAGTTAATATTAAGGAAAAAGTTGACTCTGCTGATAACAGGTACACTTCAAAGCTATTCGTTGAAATCAACAAAAATAAAAGAGTTAAAATCAACAAAATTAACATTTACGGTAACACAAGTATTACTGATCAATTTTTTAAACATAAATTCAAAAAAACAAAGGAAAGAAGCGTTTTCAAACCATTTGAAGGCTCTGATACACTATTATTTCAATCTGTGAAACAGATTTTTATTCATGACTCAACAGAGATTGTTGATGATATTATTGATCATATAAGCAAAAAAGTTGTTATTAGAATTTTTAAAGGGGCAAAATATCTAGAAGAAGATTATAATACTGATAAACAAGTTATTGTTGAAAAATATAATGAACTCGGTTATCGCGATGCAAGAATTTTATATGATACTGTCTATCGCGTTGGCGATAAATATGTTAATATTGATATTTATATTGAGGAAGGCAAAAAGTATTATTTTAGAAATATTAACTGGGTCGGTAATTCAAAATATTCATCAGAAGAACTTGGCTCTATTTTAAAAATTAATAAAGGAGATGTATATAATCAGAAGTTAATGGAAACAAATCTTAACTTCAATCCTAACGGTTTTGATGTCAGCTCACTTTATATGGATAACGGCTATTTGTTTTTCAGCGTCACACCTGTAGAAGTTGCAATTGTAAACGACTCCATTGATATTGAAATCAGAGTTAATGAAGGTAAACAAGCTTATATTAATAAAGTATCTGTTCGTGGAAATACAAAAACAAATGACCACGTTATTATTCGTGAAATGAGAACAAAACCCGGACAGCTGTTCAGCCGCGCTGATGTAATCAGAACTACCAGAGAATTGGCACAATTAAGATATTTTGATGCGGAAAAAATACGACCTGATATTCAACCGAATCCAGTTGATGGTACTGTTGATATAGAATACGTTGTTGAGGAAACCTCATCCGATCAGCTTGAACTTTCAGGTGGATGGGGAATGGGTAGAATTATTGGTACACTGGGAGTTTCTTTTAATAATTTTTCAACTAAAAACTTTTTCAAAAAAGATGCATGGCGTCCTCTACCAACAGGTGATGGTCAAAAACTTAGTGTTAGAGCTCAATCGAATGGAATTTATTATCAAGCATACAATGCATCATTTACCGAGCCATGGCTAGGAGGAAGAAAACCTAATGCACTTAGTCTATCAGGTTTTTATTCTGTTCAAACTAATGGCGTATCAAAGGACGACGCTGCACGGCAGGCTATTTATATTGCTGGTGGTACTATTGGCCTTGGGAAAAGGCTTCAATGGCCTGATGATTATTTCACGCTTTATCAGGAAATAAGTTATAAAAATTATAAACTCGAAAATTACTATTCCTCATTTTCATTCAGTAATGGAACTTCTAACGAACTAAGTTATGGAATTACTCTTGCCAGAAATTCACTTGATCAACCAATTTACCCACGAATGGGATCAGAAATTATGATTTCATTAAATCTTACTCCACCTTACTCATTATTTTCAAGTAAAGATTATTCTACTCTTCCTGATGCAGAAAAATATAAATGGATAGAGTTTCACAAATGGAAGTTCTTTGCTTCGTGGTATACTAAGTTGGCAGGAAATTTGGTGTTGATGGCCCGTACAAAATTCGGTTTCCTTGGATTATATAACAGAGCACTTGGTGTCGCACCGTTCGAGAGGTTTTACGTTGGCGGTGATGGATTATCAGGTTTCTCACTTGACGGAAGAGAAGTGATTGGTTTAAGAGGATATACAAATAATTCTATAACACCGGTGGGAGATGCCGGTTACGTCGGCGGTACAATTTTTACTAAATATACTGCTGAATTAAGATATCCAATATCATTAAATCCAATGGCAACAGTTTTCGTGGCTGGCTTTCTTGAGGGTGGAAATGCTTGGGAAAATTTCCATGAATTTAACCCATTTAATATTTATAGGTCAGCCGGCGTAGGAATCAGAGTTTATTTACCAATGTTCGGACTACTTGGATTAGACTGGGGATACGGATTTGACCCTATTCCTAATTCCCCCGGATCTAATGGCAGCCAGTTCCATTTTTCTATAAATTCATCCATTGACTAATTAATTGAAAACAGGAGGTAATATGAAAAAAGTATTTTTAATCCTTGTGCTGAGTGTTATAATAGTTCCATTTACAAAAGCACAGAAATTCGCATTTGTTGACTCACAGTATATTCTGGAGAATATTCAAGAGTATCGTGATGCTCAAGAAGTTCTTGATAAATTGTCGCTCGACTGGCAAAAAGAAATTGAAACCAAATTTGCAGAAGTTGATAAATTATATAAAAACTATCAATCGGAATCAGTTCTTCTTCCGGATGATATGAAGAAAAAACGACAGGATGAAATTGTTGCAAAAGAAAAAGAAGCAAAAGACCTTCAGAAAAAAAGATTTGGTAAGGATGGTGATCTTTTTAAAAAACGTCAGGAACTTGTTAAACCAATTCAGGATAAGGTTTATGAAGCCATTGAGGATATTGCAAATGCGAGTGGTTATGCTATGATATTTGACAAATCAGGTAGTGTTACAATTTTATATGGTAATAGCAAGTATGATAAAAGTGATGATGTATTGTTAAAGCTCGGTTATCAGCCTGGAGCAATTAAAAAGAAAGACGATAAAAAATCAAAGGACAAGGACGATAACGAATAATTTACCTTGTTGATTTTATTATATTTATTATTTTTGTAAAGTAATCAAATTATTAATAATTATTAAATTGAAATTATGAAGAATGTTTTTAAGTTTTTAGTGCTGGTACTAGTGTTATCTCTTTCTGTATCTACATACGCTCAGAAAAAGCAAAAATTCGGACATATTGATTCTAATCAGCTCATGAAGCTAATGCCAGGCAGAGATTCAGCTCAGGCTAAAATTGAAGATTATGCTAAAAAGCTGGAATCACAATTAAAAGGAATGCAGGCAGAATTTGAAAAAAAATATAACGATTATACTGTCAACGAGAAAAATATGACAGACCTTATCAAACAGACAAATGCACAAGAACTTCAAGATCTTCAAAAAAGAATTGAAGCATTTCAGCAAAGTGCTCAGGACGAACTTCAAAAGAAACAGGATGAACTGTTAAAACCTATTGTTGATAAAGCAAAAGCAGCAATTGAAAAAGTTGCCAAAGACAATGGTTATACTTATATTTTTGATGCCGGATTAGGTGTATTATTATATTCAGATCCTACAGAAGACGTGCTTCCTCTTGTTAAAAAAGAACTTGGAATTAATTAATTTATAAATATAATTTTTGAAATACCGAAAATTTCAATAGAGTTTTCGGTATTTCTATTTATATAAATCTTCCATTAGAAATAAATTTTTATGAAAAAAATATTAGTATTGGTTTTTATGTTTACCTG
>CAZELC010000183.1:0-6235 GCA_964512865.1 uncultured Bacteroidales bacterium | reverse complement strand
GATGACACGGATGTTACGGATTTGCACGGATAATCAGGAAAAATGAAAGGGAGAACTGGGGAATTTGAGAATGGAAAAAAATTACTTTAATGACCATCAATAACTCCGCTGCGAAACAATCGAACAGATAAATGAATATAAGAAAAATTTAATATGAAAACTCTACCTAGTGTGTATTGAAAAAGTAAAAAATCAATATAAGAACATCCAACCACAAACGACTAACGTCTAACGTCTAACGACAAACCATAAACCACAAACAATTTTAATACTTCACAAACTTCAGTATTTTAAAATCATTATTGAAAGTGATACGGTAAACATATACTCCAAGATTTAGTTTGGATATATCATATTGAATTTTATTAAGGCCTTTATTAGCTTCACCTGAATAGACATGTTCAACCAGTTCACCTTTTTCTCCATATAAATCTACATCAACCTGGCCTTTAAAAGGAAGAATAAAGTTTATATTTATGATATCATTCGTTGGTGTTGGAAAAGGAATGAATGCAGTGAATTTATTTTTTATGGTAATGCATTCTTCATTATTTGAGGGGTTATCATCAGGATTTACATTAGGAATTTGAGCTTCAACACAGATATAATCGAAATTGTTTTCTTCAGAAATCGCAAACTGTGCATTAAATGTATAGGGTATTGAAGTTCCCGGTAATATTGGGTTTGTGTAATCCGACCATGATTCCATAAACATCGTTCCTCCGGCAGCTTTAGCATAAAGATACAATTCATATATCTTGCGTGTACCGTAATTCCATAAATCAGCGCTAACATTTATAAATCCATTTTGTTGATCGGTAACTACATTTGTTACTCCTATATCAGCTGTAGTTGGTATAGAATATAATTCCTGATATGCTGTATCATTGCAAAGCGCGCTGTTGGTAACAACAAGCATTACGTTAAAGGTGTCAAGAGAATTATAGGTATGCTGTGGATTAACTAACGAGCTTGATGTACCATCACCAAAATCCCAATAATTGCTTAGTGCATTAACAGAATTATTGGTAAAGTTTACCGTAAATGGGGGCATTCCATAAAATTCATCAGGCATAAATGAAGCCGATGGTATTGGATTAACATGAATGGAAGCAGAAACATTATCAGAACATCCAGCATTTGATGTAACAGTAAGAGTAAGCGGATAATCACCCTCCGATGTAAACAATACTGATGGATGCTCTACATTAAATGTTCCGATATTTTCAATTACCCACGACCATTGTGTGATTGAATCAGGTGGGAGTACAAAACTATTATCATCAAGGATGTAAGAATAAGATGCACAAATACTATCCGGAGCAGTATAATTTATTTCAGGTATAGAATGAACAATAACATTTTCTGTATCACTTACAATGCATCCATTTATCGATTGTACAGTAAGAGAAACAGGAAAAGTTCCTGCTGAATCAAAAGTATAAACGGGGCTATTGATTGTATATGAATTTCCATCACCAAAGTCCCAGTTCTGGCTTACAATTCCTAAAACATCAACAGTTTCATTAGTAAAGTAAACGGGGTTTCCGTCACAAACATTAGTATAACTGAAATCTACCTTTGGTGCAAGCCTGATATGTATTTGTGCCGAGTCGGTAGCTGTGCAACCATATTCTGATTGGGCAGTAAGCATAACCCAATAATAACCTGTGCTGTCGTAGATATGTGAAGGATTTTTTATTGAAGAAGTATTATTCGTACTGTAAGGATCATTAAATTCCCATGTCCAGGTATCAATCTCTCCAAGAACATTTGTAGTTTTATCGGTGAATTGTAATGGTACTCCTGAACATCCTATTATTGGTGAAAACTTTGGTTTAGGTTTAGAATAAACAAAAGCAGTATCGGTAATAGATGCGCTGCAGCCTTTGTTTGTGGAAACGGTAAGCGTTACAAGATGTTTTCCCGGTTCGGCAAATTGGTGAGTTGGGGAATTAATTATAGAGGTATCTCCATCACCAAAGTCCCAATGGCGATAATTGATAAAAGCAGGAGAAGGTACTGTTGAAAGGTTGGTAAATGCAGTTGTAAATGGTTCGCAGCCTGCCGTTGCACTAAAAGCAACTGTTGGTTTTTGTCCCGGTGAAGAAACAGCAACCATATCACTTACCTTGCACCCCCGATGATTATAGCATGTTAAACTTAAATTATGACTACCTGTTCCAACCCACGAATTTGGAACAATATAGTATGGAGTTGTATAATGTATAGTGCCATCATACCAATCGTATGAAGCAATTAAACTTTTATTTATTACAGGGAATACAGTATCTCCTGAACATATGCTTGTAGTGGGTGCCCCTAATAAATTCACAAGGGGAAAACTATCGGCATGCATTGTAATTAATCTTGAGGCAGAACACCCAATGGTATCAAATACATGAAACATTACACTATCACCGGCATGAATAATGTACGAATCTCCGTTTATAGTATCCCCTTTCCATTCCCACATTACACTAAAAGGAGAGTTCATTCCTGAATGAAGAGTTGTACTATCACCAAGGCATATAGTATCATTTGATGAAATATTAATGCTTGGCTTATGGACAATGAGTGTGTCGCTTGAATGAAATCCAAATACATCAGTAACAGAAACCCAGTAATTACCTCCTGAATGGACAATAATATTTGAAGTAGTATCTCCGGTATTCCATAAATATTTTATAAAACGATTACCAGCTTTTATTGTATCAGCACAGAAATTATTTGCCCAAATATCCGGGCCAAGATTAACTTTTCCTCCATATTTACAATTTAAATAATTTTCAACCGCATTTCTTTCTGTGCTGTTTAAAGCTTTACTATAAATAATAAATTCGGCAATATCGCCTTTAAAATAATTATTTCCTTGGGAATATCCAATAATGTAATTTGCATTAGTGAAAGGGCCATTTAAATTAGCATCAGTTGAACTACCATATGCTGCATCATTAATGAATAATTCTGTTTTTATCCCATAAGTTTTAATGCTTTCTAATATTTTAAAGTTAAAGCCACTATTAGGCAAAGCAGCAAGTACTGTTCTCATATAACTGCCATTATTAAATGTGGCATAGTCATTATCATCTAAATCTCTGCCAATACCATATCCTGTTGAAAGGGGCGGTATTTCAAACATACAGGCTTGCCAATTTGAAACTTCAGTTTGAGCATATCCTTTTGCAACAATAAATATACTAATAGAAGAATTATTAATACTTGGAATATTAACACCATTTAAAAGATCACCATCAAAATTAATAATGGGATGACCATTAATCTGATTAGAAATATATGTTGGTTGAATACCAGATGTGGCTTGCGAAGCATTAAAGTTATTCCCACTGCAATCATTCCATTGACTAACTTTGTAAGAACCATTATATGTAACTGCTGAATCGGCACGTAACCATAATTGTAATCCGGAAATGGAATTTAATGAGAAAATAGTAAACGATGAAGTATTGGATTTAACATAATCGCCACATAAACCATAGGCTATTACACGCCAAAAATATCTACTATAATTATTTATATTTAGTTGTAATGTATTTTGAGTTAAGTTAGAAATATTTGTAACATTTGTTGTGAAAGTAGAATCCGTTGAATATTGCAGGGTATAGGATATTGCGTTTTCTGAAGTATTCCATGCAAAATTAATGATTTTATCAGTAGTTGTAAAATCATTAGATGGCAGGTATAGGGTAAATGGCATAGGTGAAGGGGCATTGTCAACTACGTTTATTGGGTGCTGAATAAAGGATGTACAGCCTGAATCGGTTTGTATGGTTAAGGTGATAGTATATGTGTTTGCTGAGGTAAAAGTATGTGTGGGGTTAGTGTTAGTTGAATGAACTGTACCATCACCAAAATCCCAATCCCACGAAATGATGTTGCCTTCGGGGGATGTGCTTTGGTCGTGGAAAGTATAAGGATTATTGATACATGCTGATGAAACAGTAAAGGAGGGTATAGGGCTATAAGGTATATGGATTCCTTTGGTTATAGAATTACTGCATGAGCCATCATATACTATTAGTTTAACATTATAATTACCACCGTTTGTATATATGTGTGAAGGATTTTCGCTGGTAGATGTTTGTCCATCGCCAAAATCCCAAAGCCACGAAGTACAAGCGGGCGAGGAATTATTTGTAAATTGCGTTGCTTCACCTGAACATTTAGTATTAGCATTAAAATTAACTGTTGGGGCAGTGCCAATTATAGTAACATTAATATTATCAATTGTTTTACACCCATTGATATCGGTGGCTGTAATACTATAATTTCCTGAGTTTGTAATGGTAATTTCGGGAGTGGTTTCAAAAGTTGACCAGTTATAAGTTATTCCCGAAGGTAAAGGTGAAGGTGTAATAAGCCCTATTGTATTACCTGAACAAATATTTACATCAGGGCCAAGGCTTGCAATTACTGGAAAATTATCTTCGGCAACATATATAGTTGGCGAAACTGCCGAACATGACGAACCATCAGTTACCGTTACACTATAATTACCCGGAGTGCTTACATTAATTGTTGGCGTTGTTACTCCTCCCGTCCAATTGTATGTATAATTTCCAATCAACCCTGTTGATAATATAACTGGATTTCCTGTACAAAATAAAGTATCAGATAATTTAATTTTTGGGAAAGAGATATTTATTGTATCTGATGATGAAAAACCAAATATATTTGTTGCAGTAACAGAATAAATTCCATCTGTATTAACTTGAAGATTTTGTGTTGTTTGCCCATTTGACCAATGATAGTTTGAAAATTGGGGGCCAGCATTAAGCGTGATTGGACAGAAAGATGTTGTATATATATCCGGGCCAAGATTAACTTTTCCTCCATATTTACAATTTAAATAATTTTCAACCGCATTTCTTTCTGTGCTGTTTAAAGCTTTACTATAAATAATAAATTCGGCAATATCGCCTTTAAAATAATTATTTCCTTGGGAATATCCAATAATGTAATTTGCATTAGTGAAAGGGCCATTTAAATTAGCATCAGTTGAACTACCATATGCTGCATCATTAATGAATAATTCTGTTTTTATCCCATAAGTTTTAATGCTTTCTAATATTTTAAAGTTAAAGCCACTATTAGGCAAAGCAGCAAGTACTGTTCTCATATAACTGCCATTATTAAATGTGGCATAGTCATTATCATCTAAATCTCTGCCAATACCATATCCTGTTGAAAGGGGCGGTATTTCAAACATACAGGCTTGCCAATTTGAAACTTCAGTTTGAGCATATCCTTTTGCAACAATAAATATACTAATAGAAGAATTATTAATACTTGGAATATTAACACCATTTAAAAGATCACCATCAAAATTAATAATGGGATGACCATTAATCTGATTAGAAATATATGTTGGTTGAATACCAGATGTGGCTTGCGAAGCATTAAAGTTATTCCCACTGCAATCATTCCATTGACTAACTTTGTAAGAACCATTATATGTAACTGCCGAATCGGCACGTAACCATAATTGTAATCCGGGAATATCCTTTGGTGTAATATTTTGACTATAACAGAAATTTATTATACCCTGAAAAATCAATGTAAAGAAAAAGAAATATATTTTCAATTGTTGGAATAATTTCATTAAATATTATCACTAAATATATAATGCAAATATAAGAAGTTTTCGTATCAACTGCAAGCATAGTTTAGTATTATTATTCCCAATTTTCAATCCGTTTCATTTCTACTTTCACACAAAGCCGCAAAGCCTTTCCAATTCTTTTATTTTGCTTATGTCTTACAACTTGCTACTTACGACTTGCTACTTGTGTCTTGCTACTTGTGTCTTGTGTCTCCACCACCTGACTATTGCCCAAACCAGTTGCTCAACCCAAAAACCACTGAACTTTTAAAAGGTATAGAGGTATAAAGGGAATAGGGGTATATCGTATAGACATCAAATAAACCTGGGAATTCAATATTGAGAATTGGACATTGGGTATTGAAAAAGTTATTGGTTGATTGGTGTAGCGACTAGTCAAGTCAATAGTCAAAGGGTTATAGTATAAATACCATCAACAAAAAACATTTGCCCAAACCAGTTGCTCAACCTAAAAACCAATGTACATTGAAGGTATAGAGGTATAAGGGGAATAGGGGTATATGGTATAAACATTAAATAAATCTGAAAATTCAATATTGAGTATTGGACATTGGATATTGAAAAAGTTATTGGTTGAAAGGTGTAGCAGCT
>CAZELC010000182.1:0-6251 GCA_964512865.1 uncultured Bacteroidales bacterium | reverse complement strand
ATGGTAATTGCTACAATCCTAAAGGACTTAACGTTCCGCAAATGCTTAAAGAAGCTATTGCAAAGAAAAAATTCACAAAAGACCTTTACAAAAAAGACACTCTTTCACTTATCAAAGAATGTAATGCTGATATTGTATGTGAATTGACATACACTGACCTCAAAACCGGCGGTCCGGCAATTGATCATGTAAAAACTGCTCTTGCAGCAAAAAAACATGTTGTAACAAGCAATAAAGGTCCCGCAGCATTAAAATATCTGGATTTCAAAAAATTAGCAGATAAAAATGGAGTTAAATTCCTTATCGAAGGTACAGTTGTAGCCGGTACACCAATAATAAATCTCGCAGAAGGACCTTTGGCAGGATGTGAAATCACTAAGATTAAAGGTATCCTTAACGGCACGACTAATTATATGCTAACCGAAATGGAAAAAGGCATGGATTACGCTTCTGTATTGAAAGTTGCTCAGGATCTTGGTTATGCTGAAGCTGACCCGACAGGCGATGTTGAAGGTCATGATGCAAGAGGGAAAGTTTGTATTCTTGCAAATGTGGTAATGGGTGCGCCATTGAAAATCAGCGATATTGCATGTAAGGGAATCACTAAAATAACTCCTAAAGATATTGAAAAAGCTAAAAAAGCCGGAAAACGATGGAAACTTATCGGCTGTGTTGAAAAGAAAGACGGAAAAGTTATTGGCTCTGTAAATCCTGAAATGGTCGAACTTACACATCCGCTTGCAGGTGTAATGGGAGCAAAAAATGCTCTTGCATTTACTACTGACATGCTTGGTGACGTAACAATTGTTGGTCCGGGAGCCGGAAGAATTGAAACCGGTTTTTCTATCCTGACTGATATGCTTGCAATAAACAGAGGAAAGTAATTGACTTTAAATTAATTAATCACAAAAATTATTATATATGAAAATGTATATTTCAGGAAACTGGATTGACAAGGATGATAAAATTCAAGTTATTGACCCTTTCGATAATTCAGTTATTGATACTGTTCCAAGAGGCACGGTTGAAGATGCAAAAAACGCTATTGAATCTGCAAAAAGAGGATATGAAATTGCCAGGAAAATGACTGTTCATCAAAGAGCAAGTATTTTATTTAAAACTGCAGATTATATAGAAAGAAACCTAGAAGATTTTGCAGTTACTATTGCTCGAGAAGGTTCAAAAACCATCAGAGAAGCAAGAAAAGAAGCAAGAAGATGCGGAAACACACTTCGTATTTCTGCAGAAGAATCAAAGAGAATTAATGGTGAAACAATACCATTTGATTCATTCCCCGGTGGTGAAAACAGAGTTGGATATTATTACAGATTTCCAATAGGAATAATACTGGCAATAACTCCGTTTAACGACCCATTAAACCTGGTTGCTCATAAATTAGGGCCGGCTTTCGCCGCAGGGAACAGTGTAATATTAAAACCTGCAACGGTTACACCTCTGTCAGCCATTAAACTCGCTGAAGCTTTTCTCGATTCTGGTATGCCGGCAGAATGTCTTCAGGTTATTACAGGTTATGGAAATGAAATCGGACCTGTTTTAGTAAAAGAAGAGAGTGTAAGAATGATTTCCTTCACCGGCGGATTAGAAGCCGGAAAAGAAGTTGCAGCAATGGCAGGAATAAAGAAAATCGGAATGGAACTCGGTTCAAATTCTCCTGTTATTGTTATGGACGATTGCTCATTAGACTATGCCGTTGAATCATGCGTAAGTGGTGCATTTTGGGCAGCTGGTCAAAACTGCATTGGCGTTCAGAGGATTTATATTCATAAGAATATTTATAATTCTTTCAGAGATAAATTTGTTGCTCAGACACTGAAATACAAAATCGGGAATAAAATGCTTGAAGAAACCGATATGGGACCAATGATCACTGAAAAAGAAGCTGAAAGAGTTGTAAAATGGGTAAATGAAGCCAAAGAACTAGGCGCTACTGTTTTATGTGGCGGAAATAGAAAAGGTGCAATCATGGAACCAACTGTTCTGGAAAATGTTCCCGAAAATGCGACAATTTACAAGGACGAAGTTTTCGGACCTGCTGTCAATTTGTGTAAGATTGATACAATAGAAGAAGCTATTCAAAAATCTAACAGCTTGCCATTCGGATTATTAGCAGGAATATTTACTTCTAATGTAAATCAAGCATTAAAAGCTGCATATGAACTTGATTGTGGTGGGGTAATGATTAATGAATCAACTGATTACAGGTTAGACTCAATGCCTTTTGGTGGAATTAAAAATTCAGGGCTTGGTCGTGAGGGTATAAAATTCTCATTACAGGAAATGACCGAACCAAAGGTTGTTTGTTTTACAAGAATTTAAAATGAAAAGGCTCCATTTTGGAGCCTTTTTTATTATTTCCAATTTATTAGAATACTAAAACTCAAATTTAATTCCCTGGGCAAGTGGCAGTTCATTACTGTAATTAATTGTATTTGTTTGCCTTCTCATATATTGCTTCCAAGAATCAGAGCCAGATTCACGACCGGAGCCGGTATCTTTCTCACCGCCAAAAGCTCCACCTATTTCCGCTCCTGAAGTTCCGCTGTTAACATTTGCCAAACCACAATCTGAACCGGAATCAGAGAGGAATTTTTCTGCTTCACGCATATTCATTGTAAAAATTGATGAAGATAAACCTTGTGGAACATTATTGTTTATTGCAATAGCTTCTTCAATATCATTATCATATTTAATAAGATATAAAATCGGTGCAAAAGTTTCTTCCTGAACAATTTTGTATTCATTTTCAGCTTCTACCAATGCGGGAACAACATAATTACCCGAAATATTCTTTTTGCCTTCAAGTTCATATCCTCCGAAAAGTACTTTACCGCCTTCTTTCTTTACTGCTTTAATTGCATTAAGGAATGTATCCACTGCAGATTTGTCAACCAGCGGGCCGACCAAAGTACTTTCATCCAAAGGATTGCCAATTTTTTCCTTTATTTGTTCGTAGGCACTTATAAGATTGTATTTCACTTCATTATACACCTTTTTATGTACAATTATCCTTCTTGTTGAAGTACATCTTTGTCCACATGTTCCAACGGCACCAAAAACTGTAGATGCTATTGCCATATTTAAGTCAGCTGAATCAGAAACAATTACAGCATTATTACCTCCCAATTCAAGGATTGATTTTCCAAGGCGTTCGCCAATAATTGCTCCTGCCCTTTTACCAACTCTTGTTGAGCCGGTAATCGAAAATAACGGTATTCTTTTATCGGCAACAAAGTTATCACCAAGCACTGATGATTTAGCTATGACCATATTAAAGATTCCTTCCGGCAGATTATTCTCTTTCAGAACTTTCGCAATAATATTTTGTGTGGCAATAGCACAAATTGGAGTTTTAGAACTCGGTTTCCATATAACAACATCTCCACAAATTGCCGCAAGCATTGAATTCCATGCCCAAACAGCAACAGGGAAGTTAAAGGATGTTATCAAACCAATTATTCCTAACGGATGATACTGGTCATAAAGTCTGTGATCTCTTCTTTCAGAATGCATTGTAAAACCATTCAGCAATCGAGATTGTCCTACAGCAAAGTCGCAAATATCAATCATTTCCTGAACTTCGCCCAAGCCTTCCTGATATATCTTACCCATTTCAAGTGAAACAAGAAACCCTAAATCTTCCTTTGCTTCTCTTAAAGCGAGTCCAATCTGTCTTACTATTTCTCCTCTTTTTGGTGCAGGAATTACTCTCCATATTTTAAAAGCCTCATCAGCTTTTTTCATAACCAATTCATAATCTTTTAAAGTCGCATTTTTCACTTTAGCTATTTCACTATTATCAATTGGCGATAATGAAGTTGTAATTTCACCCTCAGTTTTAAACCAAACATTACCAGTGCATACACCGCTATTAATGGCATTAATGCCAAATTTTTCGAGAACCTGTTTTATTCTTTTTTCTTTTTCCATAATTATTTTAATGATTCGTTAGTCTTTCATAAAAGGATATTTGAAATCTGTTGCAGGAACCAATGTTTCCTTAATAGTTCGTGGGCTTGTCCAACGGAATAGATTAAGCTCTCCACCGGCTTTATCATTTGTTCCTGAAGCTCTTGCTCCGCCAAATGGTTGAAATCCAACCATTGCACCTGTTGGTTTATCATTTATATAAAAGTTACCGGCAGCATATCTTAATTTTTCGCATGCATGTGCAACAGCCACTCTGTCGGTAGAAAAAATTGCTCCCGTAAGTCCGTAAGGAGATGTTTTATCGCAAAGTTCAAGTGTTTCATCAAGGTTTATATCATCGTATACATATATAGTCATTACCGGTCCGAATATCTCTTCCTGCATGGTTTTGTAAAATGGATCAGTTGTTTCAATAATGGTTGGCTCAATAAAATAACCTTTTGATTTATCACCTTTTCCTCCTGAAATTATTTTAGCCACAGTTGAATGTTTTGCACCTTCAATATAATCCATTATAAAATCAAAAGCCGACTCGTCAATGACAGCATTCATAAAATTTGAAAATTCTCTTACGTCGCCAACTTTTATTTCTTCACACATTTCTATTAACAATTTTTTAATTTCCGGCCATAACGACTTGGGGATATAACCTCTTGATGCAGCAGAACATTTTTGTCCCTGATATTCAAAAGCACCTCTGATTATTGCAACTGCTACTTCCATAGGTTTAGCAGAAGGATGGACAAATATGAAATCTTTTCCGCCGGTTTCACCAACAATTCTTGGATAAGATTTATAATTTGCCAGGTTTTCGCTTACGCTTCTCCACAAGCTGTTGAATGTCGCATTTGAGCCAGTAAAATGAATACCACCAAGATTTTTGTCGTTTATAGCAATTCCACCTATAAGAGAACCACTTCCCGGTAAAAAATTAACAACACCGTCAGGAAGTCCTGCTTCCTGAAAAACTTTCATAAGATAATAATTTGATAAAATTGAGGTTGTAGCCGGTTTCCAAACAGTTGTATTACCCATTAATGCCGGAGCCATATTAAGGTTTGAAGCAATTGCAGTAAAATTAAACGGGCTTACAGTAAAAACAAAACCTTCCAACGCCCTGTATTCCATCCTATTCAGCTGATTAAAACCTGACTTTGGCTGGTCAGAATATATTCTGGAAGCAAAATATGAGTTATATCTTAAAAAATCAATGGTTTCACACGCTGAATCAATTTCTGCCTGATATGCATTCTTACTTTGACCAAGCATAGTTGCCGCATTTAAAACATTTCTGTAGCGTGTTGAAATAAACTCAGCAGCTTTTATCATTATTGATGATCTGACAACCCATGATAAATTCGACCAGTCTTTAAGAGCTTTCATTGATGCATCAATAGCCATTTTAACTTCCTTTTCAGTAGCAATATGGTAATTTGCAAGCACATGACCATGATCATGAGGCATAACCACCTTCCCCAGTTTACCGGTTCTTATTTCTTTACCGCCAATGATTAACGGGATTTCAATCTCTTCACCGGATTGTTTTTTAAGCTCATCTTCAAGTTCAATTCTTTCCTGATTGCCTTTCTGATAGCTCAGAATATTTTCATTTTTTGGTGTTTCAAATCCGAATACAGCATTATTCATAAATTGTATTTAAAGTTATCCGATATGCACATTTTTTCATTTCGAGCGCGAAATTAACATTTATTTTGATTTGTAGATATAATTTAACATTACCTTTTTTTTAAATTTTACAATTAACACTACGAATTCATAATATCTTAAAAAATTATTTTTCAAGGTATTAAACTTATATTTACTTAAGTTCAATTTTTCTACATCTGCTATAATTGTTTATTTAAGAATTATTTATAGTTTTGTAAAAAATTTTAACACGATTATGTTATGAAAAAATTAGCTGTAATTGCTTTTGGAGGAAATGCCTTACTCAGAGGAGAACAAAAAGGAACAATCACTGAACAGGAACAAAATGCCAGAGATACTTGTAGCAATTTGATTGAATTAATAAAACACGATTATAACGTTGTTATTACCCATGGTAATGGTCCACAGGTAGGTAATATATTGCTACAGAACATTGCAGGAGCAAAAATGTACGGCGTTCCTGAAATGCCTCTGGATATTTGCGGAGCATATTCTCAGGGAATGATTGGTTATATACTTGAGCAGCAATTTCGTAATGTTCTTGAAGCTAATGGTCTTGAAAGAGATGTTATTACTCTTATAACTCAGGTTCTTGTTGATAAAAATGATCCTGCATTCCAGAACCCGACTAAACC
>CAZELC010000181.1:0-6277 GCA_964512865.1 uncultured Bacteroidales bacterium | reverse complement strand
AAATGCATTGATCTATAAATCGGAAAATATTTATTCCGACATAGATTTCACATCGTCTGTTTACAAAGACTTTGAAGACTCTCTTGATATTACATTTGCTGAAGAATTCACGAAACTAGGCGGGAATTTCATCTATTGCGAAAATGAGCAGGAGTTTATTTTTCTGATTAAAGAATTTGTTGCTGATAAAGCCTGGAACAATATATTTTGTAAAGAAGAAGAACTGATTTTTTTACTCGGTAAGGCCGGTATTGATTACAAAACAAATGAAAATGACTTTTTATCAACTACTACCGGTATAACATTTTGCGAATATCTTATTGCCAGATTTGGCAGCATTATGCTTTCATCGCGCCAGGCATCAGGAAGAAGACTTATTATTTACCCCGACACTCATATCATCGTTGCATTTACATCACAGCTTGTTGCTGATATAAGTGACGCAATCAACGGGATTAAAGACAAATATCAAAACAGTTTTCCTTCATTTATCACAATGGTTTCTGGTCCAAGCCGTACTGCTGATATAGAAAAAAAGATTGTAATGGGAGCACACGGACCAAGAGAACTTTATCTGTTTTTAATTGATGATTTGCTAGAGAGTGACAAAATAGCAGGTAAAGAATAGGTAATCGGTTGACAGTAATCGGTTAACAGTAATCGTTTGACAATAATAGGTTGACAGTAATCGGTTGACAGTAATCGGTTGACAATAATCGGTTAACAGTAATCGGTTGACAATAATAGGTTGACAATAATCGGTTAACAGTAATCGGTTGACAGTAATCGGTTGACAGTAATAGGTTAACAGTAATAGGTTAACAGTAATCGGTTGACATTGACCGGTAAACAGGAGTGTAAAATAAAATATTATAAATACTTAAAGCTTGAAAACAATAATAACAAGAACAATTACGGGTAGTATTTTTGTGGCTTTGGTTATTGGCTCCATTTTGCTGGGGCCATTGTTTTTTGCAGGTGTATTCCTCGTTTTTGGTGTTGCCGGACTTTATGAATTCTTTCGTATTATGGAGAAAGAAAATATTAAACCTCAGAAGTTTGAGGTAATTATATTTTCAATAATACTTTACTTGACAATAATTCTTGTTATTAACAACATGATAAATGAAAATTGGCTGCTAATTAATATAATAACTATCACTTTTCTTTTTGTTAATGAATTGTACAGAAACAGAGAAAAGCCATTTATTAGTATTGCTATTACAATAACGGGACTTATTTATATAATTATTCCTCTCATTTTCCTTAATCTTCTTTTTGATTCAGGAAGTACTGTAAACTCTTTTAATCCTCATTTGTTACTAAGCTTTTTCATCATACTATGGACATCCGACACATTTGCATATCTCTCAGGCATGGCTTTCGGGAAGCATAAACTCTTTGAGAGAATTTCGCCTAAGAAAACATGGGAAGGCAGTATTGGAGGAGGAATTGCAGGAATTGCCGCTGCCTGTTTATTATCATTTTTCTTTAAAGAATATAATTTTACTGTATGGTGTATAATTGCACTTATTATTATAGTTTTCGGCACATTAGGCGATCTTGCCGAATCTCTGCTTAAAAGAAGTTATAATGTAAAAGATTCAGGGAATATACTTCCCGGACATGGCGGCATACTCGACCGCATCGATGGTGTTCTTATTTCAGCACCGGTTTTATACGTTTTTATTAATCTAATTAAATAATTGAAGATGAAAATTCACAAGGAAGGATATACAACAATATTAATTTCTCTTTTTGTTCTAGTCGTGCTTAACCTATCACTCAGCCTTGCCGTTCAAAGCTATGCCGTTTTAAATTATTTCATACTTGCTCTGAGTATTGCAGCTTTTGTAATTATTGTCCGTTTCTTCCGCTCACCTTTCAGAAAGATTAACAAAGACGAAAATCTGGTTTTATCTGCTGCAGACGGGACTGTTGTTGCAATTGAAACTGTTGATGAAAACGAATACTTTAAAGGCGAACGAAAACTTGTTTCGGTTTTCATGTCATTACATAATGTTCATAATAACAGATACCCTGTTTCCGGCAAAGTAAAATTTGTAAAACATCATCAGGGAAAATACCTTGTAGCTTTCAATCATAAATCATCCGAACTTAACGAAAGAACTACTATAGTTATGGAAACGAAAGCAGGCAAACAAATTCTTTTCCGTCAGATTGCCGGTTATATTGCAAGAAGGATAATTTGTTATTCTACTGAAAATTCAGAAGTCAACCAAGGTGACGAAATGGGATTTATTAAATTCGGTTCGCGCCTTGATTTATTCCTGCCAATGGATGCAAAAGTTCTTGTTAAGATTAACGAAAAGGTAAAATCAGGAATTACGCCTATTGCAATTATAGGTTAATAATTTCCTGTAAATAACTCTTCTATTACTTTCTGTATTTACAACAGCCCGGAAGTTTATCATAAACGGCATTATCAGCCTTTCCAAGTTCAGTGTCATGCCCCACTTGAGTTAAAGCTTTGCTGATATCTTCCTTATTTACACTTCCGTTGCAAGTGTATGTAAGAGTATTTGAGGCCTCGTCCCAACTTGCAGATTTAACTCCTTTAACGCCTTTCGCTGCGTTTTCAATTCTGGTCTTGCACATTCCGCAAGCACCATAAACCTTTAATGTTTCTTTGGTTGTTCCTTCACAAGCCTTTGTTTTATTGTCGGAGCCGGCTTTCTTTTCAGAACATGCTTTCTGCTTAGAGCAACATTGTGCAGTTGCCGCAGAAGGAATAATAAATGAAAGTCCTAATAATAAAATAACAGATACAAAGAGAGTTTTCATAAACAGTAAGTTTTAAATTTATTTATAGTTAAGTTATAATTTTTATTTAAGCAATTATCTACTCAAATGTATTAATAATTCTTCAAATAAAAAAATCTAAACTAAAGTTTTATAAATTTTTAACAAATGTAGCTAAAAATGCTCTTATATAAATCAGGCAAATGCGATCAAAAAAGAGAAATAAACTAATTTAAAATTTCTGATTTGTATTCATAAGGAAAACAGCATTAATAATTCAAAAAACATATATCTTTATCCGGATAAAATTCATCATAAATGGATAAATGGAGATTGATTTTTACTTTTCTTATTGTGCTTTTATCTGTCAATAATTCATTTTCACAGAAAGTCAAGCCGATTGACTCATTGAAAATAATTGAAGGGATTCAGGACACTTCTCTTAAAATCAGCATAATTCCTATTGAAGCTCTTAACGGAAGTTTTGACATTCTGGTGGAAGGCATTTATTACGACATAGAACATCCACATAAATTAAGAGGATTTAAAATATTCTGGAACAGCAATGTTATTAGTGGAAGAAATGTAATTTGCATTAACCCTAAACAGATTTATTTAAGGACAGAACATGACAATCCTTATCCAAGCTATCTGTATTGGATAATTAATATTTCAAGCGAGCAGTATATTGCAATTTCGAAAATAATTAATGATCAGACAGGTAATATATTTTCGGATAAAACTACAGCAAATTCTCTTTATAAAACTCTTCAGTACAATTATCCTGTTGAAGAAGAAACAATTCCTTATGATTGGACATATAAAGAAATTCTTAAGCATAAAAAAGATTACAAAATGAAGCTTTACACTAATTTCAGAGATATATTAAAATTATTTAACAAAGCAACGAAACAAAAAGAACTTCAAATACCTTTACCTTCATTAAAAGAGTTCGATGGTGTAAAACCAATAAGGACTATCTATTTAATGGAGCAATACGGCGATGAATTCAATGATATAAAGTACAATATAAAAAGTGAATAATTCAAAAATGAAATGAATTGAAAATTATAAAATTGTATATTTGAACTGTTACAAAAACTATATTTATTTTATTGATGTTGAAAGGAAATCAAATGAAAAGGAAATATTATAAAATATTAATTGTCGCTCTATTAACATTTGCATTTTCTACATCATGCAAAGAAATACGCGACCTGCTTAAAGCGATTGACAAATATGGCTATAAATCAAGCATTCCTTTAAGCAAGAAAGATTGGCCTGTTGAGAAACTGCTGCTTGGGAGTTTTGTTTATAATGATTTGCCGATAATAATATCAGAGAAAGATGAAAAGACATATCTGATAAAATTTCTTTCAACAGAACTTGACGGAACCGACATTGAAGTAGAAGCGTTTCTTTCAAAAATAGGAAATTCAAAATATCTCAACCTTGATCTTGGTTACAGCTTTTCTTTTCTAAAAATTTCAGATGTTTCCATTTCGAGAGATGTAAATGTTAAGCTTCTCCGAAATTCAATAGACCAATATGTTACAGAGAAAAATCTGGTTTCATGGCTGTTAAAGAATGGTGATAAAGAAGAATTTATTAATAAGGACAGTATTGAAGTAGATATCTTCTACACTTTCAGTTTCACAAGAATATCGCAGGAAAGGGCTTATCAGATAAAGGCTGAGCAGCTGAAAGAGAAGAAAGAACTATTGTTTAATTCATGCAAAGATTACGAAACCTATAAATCTCTTGCAACTAAATACCCTGGCGACCCATTGCTTTCAAATGCAAAGGAAGCGATTTTCAAATCTTGCACTAGCATAAGTGATTATCAGGAATTCATGTTGTTTTTCCCAAATAATATATTATCAGAAAAGGCAAAGGAAATAATTGCTCAGAAAGTAATATATGAAAAAGACAGCGTCGATTATTCGCTGGTCAGAGCAAAGAATGATATTGATGCATATATTGATTTTATTGATAAATGCAAAACCATAAAATTTAAAGACTCAGCTTCAGCAATGCTCACTCCTCTGATTGGAAAGATAACTGAAGATTATATTGAATGGAAATGGAATGGCGATGACAGAAAAGAAGCTATCAGGTTAATTTTCTTTAAAATTGATTATACCGGGAAATATATCAAAACAAGTTGGTATAACGAGCATTTAACAAAATATTGTCTCAAAATGCAGCAACCTGAAATTAAGGAAAAGGCCATTAAATATATCGACAAATTGGCACTAAACAATGTAACAAAGGATGAGCTGCTTGACCTTTACATCAGCAAAGGATTTTTATTCTGGGCACTTGAAAAATATGACCAATCGCTTGAGGTTTTCAGGTCGAAAATAAATGAGCAATACAATTACAACAAATTGCATACTTTTAAAAACGGAATTAAAGAAAGTTATAAGACATATCAGCATGAAGGAATAAAATTCCCCGATGAGAAAGCTATGTGGAAAAAAATCAAAAACATCAAGTGAAATGAGAAGAAGGAAATCAAAATTTGTCAGCATTCTAGGTTGGACTCTGATAATTATATCGGCCATTTTTCTTTTTAAAACTTCATTTGGGAGTTTTTTGCAAAAAGTATTGTTTCCATTTGATTATATCAAAGAAGGATTTTCAGCCACTGATCCGGTTACGGATTTCTCAGTATTCTCATACGTAAAGCTAATGAACATTTCAGGATATTTTGTATTTTCAGCCACACTGATAATTTCAATATTTTTTCTTAAGTTTAAGGAATGGGCAAGAAAAGGAATGATGGTTTTATTATCATTTTACCTGCTTATTATCACATTGATTACCATTTTAATCTGGGCTACCGGTGATTTCATCTTCTCATTTACAAGTATGCCGGTCAATGGCGGTTTCGGTCTCAATATAATGCTGATGACAATTAAAATATTTGCAACCATATTTAATGTTGCACTTTTTATTTTTATTTTCTGGATTATAGATAAATGCAATTCTGAGTTTATCAAAAAGAAATTTTATTGATGGAAAATCTTATATTTAAAACTGCAGCTATTGATGATATTCCATTAATTTTGGATATGATGCAACAGTTTTATCAAATTGATAATTACAATTTCAACAAAGAAAAAACAAACGAGAACATAATTGATTTTATTGAAAAACCCGATTACGGAAATATCTGGCTTATTAAAAAAGAAGAAATTGTTATCGGATATCTTATCATGTCAATCATTTTCAGTTTTGAATTTAAAGGCAAAAATGCTTTTATTGATGAGTTGTACATCGACAAACAATATCAAAATCTTGGTGCAGGAAGCAAAGCCATTGAATTTGCAATAGCAGAAGCGGAAAAACAGGGAATCAGAGCTTTGCATCTTGAAGTTGAAAAACATAACATGAAAGCTATTAAGGTCTACGAAAAAAACGGCTTTAAAAAACATAACAGATTTATGATGACAAAGTATATTGATTGATTTGGAAGTATATGTAAAAGTAGACGTATTCGGTAAGCGGT
>CAZELC010000180.1:0-6286 GCA_964512865.1 uncultured Bacteroidales bacterium | reverse complement strand
CAATGGTATAATACTTCAGGAATATGAATAACTTGGTCGTAGATTTCTGTATATCTAAGCACAAGGTCATAATCCTGGCTTCCTTCAAAACCTGCACGCCAACCGCCAATATCTCTGAGTTGGCTGGTTTTAAATGCACAAACATGACCAAGATAATTCCTGCTCAAAAGATTGTCGGGACACCAATCGGGCTTAAAATGAGGGTCGGAATGTAAACCCCACTCATCAATTTTGTCTTCATCTGTATAAATCAGATCAATACTGCCTTTTTTGTTTATCACTCTTGCCATTTCGTAAAGTGCGTCTTCACGAAGAACATCATCATGATCCATAAGAACGGTGTATTCACCTTCAGCAAGCTCCAAAGCAGAGTTTGATGCTTTTGATATATGACCGTTTTCCTGCCTGAATACTACTTTGATTCTGGGGTCTGCTTTACTGTATTTTTCAAGTGTTTCACGTACTTCTGGGTCTGTTGATTTGTCATCGGCAATACAAAGTTCCCAGAAATCGTAAATCTGAACTTTAACAGAGTCTAATGCTTTTGTAAAAAGATCAATCCTTGGGTTATATACAGGCATTACAATACTGAACAAAGGCTTTTGATTAAAGCCATTAATATTTCTTCTGTATTGTTTAATGATTTCTTTATTTAGCTTTTTTCTAAGCAGGTATTGCGAATAATGACTTGTTGTTGCAAGATAATTTCCAACAACTTCGATAATTACAACTTTTCTGGTTTCAAAAATCAGATATAATGATTTAAAAAGCTTTGTGAAAAATACTCTTAATAATCTGCCGCCTCGCTTAAAAACATAATTATAAAGCACAGAGCCGATGCTGCGCTTTTTCCCTTTACTTACATTTGACCTTAATCTTCCTAAATAAAGGTAGAAATACTTCCTCATTTTAACAAGCTTGCTGTTTTCTAGAACGGCAAGTTGCTTAATAAGTTTATCCATGCTTTTTAAAGCAGTTGCCAGCTGCTTGTTAAGCTGATCTATTTCTTTAGATGCAATTCTAAATCTGTTTTTCCAGTATTGTCTGTCACCGTCATCGCTAGGGTCAAATGGAATATGCTTCTCTTTATCAGTAAGTTCTTTGTTAAAATGATCTTTCAGGTCATTCATATTGCAAGTTTTGCTTCATTCCTGTGCAAAGTTAGAATTTTTTTAATAATTATGAAGCTAATTATATTTTGATGAATGGATAAAAAACAAATCAAAACAAATGTGTATAAACTCTTACTGCTTCATTTGACGTGCCGTTGCAAATAATTTTCCCCTCATTTAGGCAAATACCTTTATTGCATATTTCTTTAACTTCAGCAGGGCTGTGAGAAATAAACAATAAGGTTGCGCCGTTTTGTAAAATTTCATGTATCCTGCTCATGCATTTTTTTTGAAAACCTCTATCGCCTACAGCAAGGACTTCATCAATCATCAGAATTTCGGGTTGTGCTGTCATAACACTGCTAAACGCAAGCCGTGCCAACATTCCGGTTGAGTACATCTTTGCCGGCATTCTAAGCTGTTCTGAGCTTAGTTCAGCAAATTCTGATACTTTTTCTATCATTTCGCGCCTGGTTGCTTTATTGTAATTCCCTGAAAGTGCAAGAGCAATTCTCATATTTTCATACCCTGAAAGCTCTAACTCAATGCCTGCTCCCAGAGTGAGTAAAGGCGACAAATTCACTTTAACTTCAACACTGCCTGAATCAGGTTTGATAATTCCGGCAATTGTTCTTAATAATGTACTTTTCCCACTTCCATTCGGGCCTAAAACTCCAACAGCATCACCTTTATTGATATTCAGATTTATATCATGTAAAACTCTGTGCTTTTGAAAAGGAGACAAAAAAGATGCTTTTAAAACGAAATCCTTAACGGAATGCACTCCCTTCCTGTTTTGAAGGTAACTTACAGATACATTTTCGAGTCTTATTACATTATCCATTATGTCTATAAGTTAGAGATAAATCCGTTTCTGGTCTTTCGGTAAATAAAAAATGCAATCAGCGATGCAATCAAAGTTATCAAAGCACACCTTCCAATATAATGCAATGAAGGAGCATGCCCTTCATAAAGTACATTACGCACCAACTCCATAAAATGATAAATAGGATTATATTTTACTATGAATTTGAAGCTCTCAGGAACAATTTTAAATGAGTATGCAATAGGTGAAAGATAAAATAAAGCAGGGTTTATGGTATTCCATAAAATACCAACATCTCTGAAAAATACATTTAAAGAGCCTAAAATCAGGCCAATAAAAAATACAAAAATAGAAAATTGTATAATAACAGGGATAATCCAAAGTATATTAAAAGTAATTGGCAATCCCAAAAAATACATTATCACCATAAAAGGAATTAATCCTAATAGAAAGCTTACAAGTTCACTGCCTAATTCAGTAATTGGGTAAATAAGCTTTGGAACATTTAACGATTTTATTAAATGTGCATTTTTAATAAATACAATACTTAACTGACTTGTTGCACCTGAAAAATATATCCAAAAAACCAAACCACTTAGAACATAAAGAGGGTAGTTCTGTATTGCGGGAAATGCAGTAGAAAAAATTGCCAAAAAAATAAGAAGATAGAAAAATGGGTGCAATAAACTCCACAAAAACCCAAGAGCAGAATGTTTGTATTTGAGTTGGAGGTTTTTGTAAATCAGAAATAGTATTATATATCTTCGTTTTCCTGACATTGAAAAAATTTACGGCAAAATAAAAACAATTTAAGGACATGCACAAATATTATTAACCCCGACTTATTTTGATTTAATGAAATTGTTTATGGCAAATTATACCACCATCACATTATATTAAGATTTTGAGAATAAGAAAAATAAAATAACTTTGTAATTATTATTATAATAAATGCCGAAATTTAAAAATATTTATATTAATGGAAGATTTCTGTGCCAGAATAAAACAGGTGTTCAGAAGTATGCTTTGGGCCTGGTAAAAGCCCTAACAGAAAAGTACCCGGAAATTATTATTGTTGCACCTAAAGGAAATTATGATAATCATGGGCTTAAAATTAAGAAAGTAGGTTTTGGAAAAGGTGTATTGTGGGAACAAATTTGGTTGCCTTTTTATCTGATGTTTAAACGAAAAACGCTCTTGATAAATTTCTGCAATACAGCACCTTTATTGAAGAAAAATCAGATTATTACTGTTCATGATCTTGCGTTTTTAAAAAATGAAAAATGGTTTACAAAAAAATTCAGATTATGGTATAAATTCCTCATACCAAGATTATGCAGACGCTCATTAAAAATAATTACAGTCTCTCAATTCATTAAAAATGAAATTATTAATGAGCTTTTTATCTCTGAAAATAAAATTGAAATAATCAGTAACAGCATACCTGAAATTGATATTTCAAAAAAAGACAGCTTGCCATTCAGATATTTATTTTTAACGGGGATCTACAATAAAAGAAAAAATGCTGAGTTTATCATCTCACTTCTACCTGAATTAAAAGAGAGAGAACTACATATTGTCGGTGTAGGCTCAGATGATGATATTTATGAAAATATTCAATTTAAACATGGTGATAATATACATGTTCACAAGTATTTAGCCGATGAAGAATATTATGCGTTAATAAAAAATGCTGAAGCACTTGTATTCCCGTCAAAGTATGAAGGCTTTGGAATACCTTTACTGGAAGCATTCGTGATTGGAACACCTGTAATAGCTAATGATATTCCTGTTTTAAGGGAGTCTTTTGGTGATATGCCGATATATTTTAATTTAGGGGAGAAAAAATCTTTTTTTGATGCACTTGACAGACTGAAAATTCACAAACCTTCAATAAATGATTTGTCAAATTTGAAAAATAAATTTAATTTTGACAAATCGTCCGGTTTGTTGGTCGAACTTATAAATAGAATTCAAAATTAAGAGTTTAATACAAAAACAGAAAATGCCTCGAATTGCCTTGGTGCATGATTGGTTTAATGAAGCCGGCGGAGCTGAAAAGGTTGTGAAGGAAATACTATATTGTTATCCTGAAGCAGACGTATTTTGCCTTTTTGATTTTTTTAATGAAGAAAACCGTCATCATTATTTGGCAGATAAGCAAACCAGGACAAGCTTTATCCAGCATATCCCTTATGCTAAACTGAGATACAGAAATTTCTTCCCTGTTTTTCCGACCGCTATTGAAAGCCTTGATTTAAAAGATTATGAAATAATTATATCTTCTTCTTCATGTGTTGCCAAAGGAATTAAAAGAAAAAAAGGACAACTGCATATATCATATTGCCATAGCCCGGCAAGATATGCATGGGACTTAAAAGATGATTATTTAAAAGCGGCTAAAACAGCTTTTAGTAAAACAATACTTGAGTATTTTTTTGAAAAGCTTAGAAAATGGGATTATAAGAGCAGCGATAGGGTTGACCATTTTATTGCAAATTCATGTTTTGTTCAGGATAGGATAAAGAAATTTTTTAATCGCGAAAGTAATGTTATTTATCCACCGGTTGATGTCGAGATGAAAAAAAGCGCACATGAACGTGGCGACTTTTATTTTTCTGTCTCCAGGTTGGTAACTTATAAGAATGTTGAAATGATTGTCGATGCTTTTCGTCTTATGCCCGATCTTAAACTGGAAATTGCAGGCGATGGTCCGATGAAAAAACAAATCATGAAGAATCTGCCACCGAATGTTAAATACCTCGGTTATATCGACGATGATACAAAACAGCTTAAAATTTCAACTGCAAAGGCTTTTGTGGCTGCAGCTACAGAAGATTTTGGAATTTCAATTGTTGAAGCTCAATCATATTGTACACCCGTAATTATCCCTTCTGTTGGCGGTTACAAGGAAACAGTAAATGAAAATACAGGCGTGTTCTTTCACGAAAAAACTGTTGAGAATATGGCTTCAACAATAAGAGAGTTTCACAATAGCAATAGGACTTTCTTAAGAGAGCACTTCGAAGAAAATATCAAAAAGTTTAGCATAGACAGGTTTCGAGACGAATTCAAGGTTTTTACAGATGATAAAATTAACCGGCATATTACCGGAAAACAGCAGTAGAAAAAGCTGGATTAATTATTTTACGGCATCACTTTTTTTGGTAATGTTTTGTTTTCCATTATTTCCTTTGCATATCACAAATCTCTTTTTGATGATATTTTTTCTTTTTACAATAATCACTTTTCTTATTAAGCCTTTTAACCCGGGAAAAACAATACTGTTAAACCTGATATTTGTTCTTCCTTTTTTACCCTATCTGATTGAATTCATTATTTCTGGCTCTAACCCGATTGTGAGCTTTGAATTTGAAAAAAAATTGTTTTTTTTCTCAGCACCACTGATTATTCCGGTTTTTTTTAAAATAACAGACTTCAGAAATTATAAGCTGGCATTAACAGTGTTTTCTGCATCAATGGTTTTGCTTACATTATACTCACTTTTTGTTCTTATTTTTAATGGTGTGCCATTTAATCAAGATTCTTACGCTAATGGAGCTTATATATTAAGATATAATTTCGAAACTATTTCCGGTCTTCATCCGACAGCATATTCTGCATTTGCAATGTCGGCAGCTGTTTTTCTTTTTTTTAACGGCAGCACTAACTCAAAAACCGGCAGGGCGATTTGCTTTTCTTTTGCGTTTTTTTTACTGATATTTGTACTTTTCGTTGCAACAAGAATTGCTTTAATTACAGGACTTGCATTAATATTAATTTGGATTTTTAAAAGCAAAATATCTTTGATGAAAAAGATAGTAATGGTTTACACATCAATTTTGATTGTTATGTTACTTTCAGTTGCAATACCTTCACTAAACAGCCGCGTTGATGAAGTTTTAGCCCTGAAAAACGGAAGTGTTAAACCTGATAATACTTTATCTCAACGAATAATAATAATGGATTGCACCTGGGGATTGATTTCAGAGAATTTCCTGTTTGGGAAAGGTGTAAAAAACTCTCAATCAAGTTTAAATAACTGTTATCTTTCAAAAGGCTGGCAGGCAGGAAGCGAAAAGAGTTATGATCCCCATAATCAATACCTTGTTTTTGGTTTAAATTATGGCATTTTTGACTTTTTGGCTTTCATTATTTTAATGATTATTATTTGCAGAAAAACACTCGAATTTAAGGAAGGTCTTTATTATTTTGTGATTATTTTAATTTTTTTCTTAAGCGAATCTTTGTTGGAAAGTCAGATGGGTGTGTACTTTTTTGGACTTTTTTCACTTCTGTTTTATAATTGTTCAATAGAATCGAGTAGAGGATATACAAAATTTAATTT
>CAZELC010000179.1:0-6312 GCA_964512865.1 uncultured Bacteroidales bacterium | reverse complement strand
AGTACATAGCAACCCATTCAAAATTTAAGAAAGGAGAAGAAACAACTTTTTATAGATGGTCCTTCCTCTCATTAAAAAGTGACTGTACTAGAATGATATAATAATTATATAAATTGTCACAATCGCATCTGTGAGAATTAAAGGAGTTGATACCGTGTTCCAAACTCACTACCATGTCCAAATCCAACTGCATACTAATTACATTTCAGCTGATGAATATTATATAAAAATTTGAGTTAAAAATTTAATTCAATTACTGTAATTTTTTGATCACAGACAAAAAATTGCAAAAATCGTAATTCACATCAAATGAATATTAATCACAAGCTTCCTAGACTGAAAATGAACCGGAAGTTAGGTCAAAGCTCCCATTCCGTTTTACTAGATAATTTGGAGAGCTTACTAGGACTAACTAGCGCAAATCAAGACGAAAATGACTTACCTAAAGGAACCAGAGTTGAAATTTATCTTATGTATAAGGAAGTGTGATTAAATTTAATATATTTGCTTAAAAAATATTGAAATGATAAGAGCCATTATTATCGACGATGAAAAAGCCTCAAGAGACACTCTTAACGGTCTCCTTAATCGTTACTGCAAAAACGTAGAAGTTGTTGATCAAGCTGATGGACTGGTTTCAGGTGTTGATTCAATAAATAAATTCAAACCTGAAGTAGTATTTCTCGATATTCAAATGCCAGATGGTAGCGGTTTTCAGCTTTTAGAACAAATTAAAGAAATTGATTTCGGTGTTATTTTTACAACTGCTTATGATCAGTATGCCATTAAAGCAATAAAATACAGTGCTTTGGATTATCTTCTTAAACCTATATTACCCGATGATCTTATTGATGCTGTTGAAAAAGCAGAACAGAAAAAAATAAAGAGCGAAACAAATAATAATGTTAAGGTACTTTTGAATAATTTGGCACAGCCCAACGAACCAAAAAAAATAGTCCTTTCAACAGTTGAGAAAATGCATGTGGTTGATATTGATGATATTATTAGATGTGAATCAGATGATTATTATACAAGATTTTTCTTTAAGGATACAAAAACACTTCTTATTTCCAAGACTCTTAAAGAGCATGAAGAACTTCTCGGGGATAAATACTTTATGAGGCCTCACAAATCTCATCTTATAAATCTCAAATATATAAAGAGTTACAGTAAAATTGATGGTGGTTATATTATCATGTCTGATGGCTCAAAAATTCCCGTTTCAAGAAGAAAAAAAGAAAAGGTACTTGATATTTTAAGCCATCTTTAAAACTCCATAACTTAAATTATTGTACCGTTAACTTTTTTAAATCTGCCTTTAACTGATTACTTCTTTTTCAATTTAATTTACTTAAATAAATTTAGAAAAAATTAATTATTCAGGGTTAATGCTGCTTTTTTAATAGTGTATTTAAAATTTTAGAAATCAAGGCGCTGTAAAAAAAATTAAAAATCCTGAGTTTTTTTTGATGTATGTTTAAAATATTTTATACTTTTACCGCCTTGTTAATTTTAGGAAAATTATTAAAATAAAATAAAATATATGCTTAAAAAGTTACTCTTTACTGCAACAATTGTCCTGTCAGCGAGCTTATTAGCATTCTCGCAGTCTGGAACCCTGAAGGGAAAAATTCTTGACAAGCAGACCAAGGAACCGGTTCCGTTCGCGAATGTTATTATTGAACAAGGTGGAAAGCAAAGTGGTGGTTCTACAACCGACATAGACGGTAATTACACCATTAAACCTATTCCTCCGGGAAAATATGACCTTAAAGCTACTTACGTTGGCTATAAACCGATAATGGTTACTAATGTAGTGATAGTTGCAAACCAGATTTCATTTCAGAATATTGATCTTGAATCTACTGCAATTAACATCGAAACATTTGAAGTTGTAGATTATAAAGTTCCATTAATTGATAAAGACCAGACATCTACTGGTGGAACTGTTACTTCTGAAGAAATCTCTAAAATGGCAGGACGTTCTGCACAGTCTGTTGCTATTACTGTCGGTGGCGTATTTTCACAGGACGGTGAAATGGGAAGTATCAGAGGTGCTCGTAGTGATGGTACTATTACTTATGTTGACGGCGTTAGAGTTCGTGGATCTTCACAAGTACCAAAAGCTGCAATTGAGCAGGTAACAGTTATCACAGGAGGTCTTCCTGCACAGTATGGTGATGCAACAGGTGGTGTACTTTCTGTTTCTACAAAAGGTGCTTCACGTGAATTCGGAATCGGCGGTGAAGTAACTACTTCCCAGTTTTTAGATAAATATGGTTATAACCTTGGTGCATTGGCTATTAACGGGCCACTTATTAAAGGAAAAGATGAAGGACAAGGAACAGCATTAATGGGATATTTTATTGCTGGTGAGTTTGAATATCAGAAAGACCCTCGTCCATCTGCTATTGGTAACTGGAAAGTTAAAGATGATAAACTTGCAGAAATTGAAGCAACACCAATTATTCCTTCCGGACTTGGTACAGGTACAAACAGAAGTGGTGAGTTTGTTGGACAAGATTATATTGAAAATACTGCGGCAAAAGTAAACTCAGCTAGCTATAGCCTTAACCTATCTGGAAAACTTGATATCAGAACTTCTAAAACTACTAACCTTACTTTTGGCGGTAACTACTATAATACATGGGGTAAAGTTTACAGTTATTATGGCTCTTTGTTTAATTATAAAAACAATCCTGAAAACAAATATAATTCATGGAGAGCTTATGGTAGATTTACACAAAGATTTGCAACATCACAGGAAAGCAAATCTATTATTAAGAATGTATATTATTCATTGCAAGCAGATTATTCTAAGACATCTTCGGTTACACAGGATGCTGATTTTAAAGACGATCTTTTTAAATATGGATATGTTGGAAAGTATAAAACTTATAAAATTAAATCTTATGAATGGGCTCATGATAATGTGCTAAATCTTGATGCATATTGTCATAATGGTTTTGCTGATACATTATTTACTTTTGAAAGAAGTGAAATTAATCCTATTCTTTCTAATTATACTGAAAATTACTATAATGCTTATGCAGGGAATCCTGATTTTCATTATAGAAATAAAGACCAGGTGCAGCTTGGTGGCGGATTGCTGAATGGAGAATTGCCAACATCAATTTATACCTTATGGTCAAATGTTGGAACACCTTACAATGGCTATTCAAAATCTGATGCAACACAATGGAGTATTACTGCAAATGCATCTGCTGACGTTGGAAATCATGCTATACAGTTCGGTTTTTATTACGAACAGAGAAGTGACAGGTATTTTGCTTATGCTCCTGCAGGATTGTGGAGTTTGATGAGGCAACTTGTTAACAGGCATATCGAACAGCTTGATAAAAATAATCCACATCCTGTTTATGATGCTTATGGTGTATTTCAGGATACAATTTGGTATGACAGGTTGATTTCTGAAAGTGAGCAATCTTTTGTTGATTATAACTTAAGAAATAAGCTCGGAGCAGCTGCAAATGAATGGATAGACGTTGATAATTACGATCCAACAACATTTTCTATTGACATGTTTAGCGCTGATGAGTTATTGAATAGTGGAAACTCTTATGTTAACTATCAGGGTTATGATCATACAGGCAAACCTCTAAAGAAAAAACCAAGCTTTGATGATTTCTTTACAGAAAAAAATGAATACGGAAGATATACAAGACCGGTTGGTGCTTATGAACCTATTTATATGGCAGGTTATATTCAGGACAAATTTGCTTTCAATGACCTTATCTTTAACGTAGGTCTTCGTGTTGACAGATTTGATGCAAATCAGAAAGTTTTGAAAGATCCTTATTTATTATATGAAGCAAAAACTGTTAAGGAAGTAAATAATTTGGGAGAAATCCCTTCAAATATGGGTGCTGATTATGTTGTTTATGTTGATGATATAAAAAATCCAACATCGATAAAAGGATTCCGTAATGGTGGAGTATGGTATAATGCTCAAGGAACAGAAATAACCGACCCACAAACAATCGCAACTTCAAAAGGTATTTGCCCGTATTTGGTAGATCCAAACCAACAACAGGTTAACTCAAGTGCTTTTGAGGATTACAAACCTCAAATTAACTATATGCCTCGTATTTCTTTCTCATTCCCAATTTCTGACGAAGCTTTATTTTTTGCTCACTACGATGTGTTGACAAAACGTCCTACTGATGGAAATGTTATGGACCCAACTAATTATTTCTTTATTTATACTGTTGGTCAAAATGCCATTAACAATCCAAACCTTAAATCTGAAAAAACTATCGACTATGAATTAGGATTCCAGCAAAAATTAAGCGCTGCATCTTCAGTAAAAATTTCTGCTTACTATCGTGAAATGAGAAATCTTGTTCAGGTTTACAGATTTTCAGGTGCATACCCTGTATCTTATATTTCTTATAATAATATTGACTTTGGTACAGTAAAAGGTTTGACATTAACTTATGATTTGAGAAGAACATCAAATATTTGGTTAAAAGCTTCTTATACATTGCAGTTTGCTGATGGTACCGGTTCTGATGCAACATCAGGAATGAACTTCGTTACAACCGGTCAGCCAAACCTTAGAACAACCAATCCTTTAAACTTTGACAGAAGACATGCTATATCAGCTGTTGTTGATTATCGTTTTGGCGCAGGTAAAGATTATAATGGTCCAAAAATCACAAAGAGAATTAAAGGAACAGATAAAGTTAAGAACATTCTTTTACTTGAAAATACAGGACTTAATGTTACATTTACAGGTGGTTCTGGTGTTCCTTTCAGTAAATCAAGTCAGGTTGTTGCAACTCAGTTAGGTGGTACTGGATATTTGCTCGATGGATCAATTAATGGTGCTAGAATGCCATGGCAATTCAGAATAGATGCAAGATTAGATAGAGATATTGAAATTAAAGTTGGTGGCAAAAAAGAAGGAAAGAAAGCTAAATATCTCTATATGAATGTTTATCTTGAAGTTCAAAATATACTTAACAGTAAAAATGTTCTTGGAGTTTATCGTGCAACAGGTAACCCTGACGATGACGGATACCTTGAAGCAGCGCAATATCAGGCTCAAATTCAGGCTCAAACTGATGAAGCAGCATTTAGAGACCAATATGCTATTAAAGTTAACAGTCCTTATAATTATAGTATTCCACGACAAATTCGTCTCGGGCTACAAATTAGTTTTTAATAATATAACTTAAAATTTATATGACTATGAAAAATATAATGCGCACTCTTTTAATCACAGTAATCTGTATTTGCATTTTCAAATATGATTACGCCGATAAGTGGCATGGCCCTCTTAAGAAAACTCCAAATGCAAATAAACAGGTAGCAGAAGGCTGTCTTGCCGCCTCTTCTTTTACTGAACTTGACATAAATGATGTCAGAGCCAGAATTAACACCGGTGGTGATATGTGGTGGGACCTTCAGGGTAACGCTCAATATTTTATCCCGAAAAATACAACCAAAACATCAATGTTCTCTGGAGCTTTGTGGATTGGTGGACTTGATGTTAATGGTCAGCTTAAACTTGCGGCTCAAAAATACAGACAGCAGGGTATTGATTTCTGGACAGGTCCTGTAAGAACTGATGGTACTGCTTCTGTTGATGCTACAACATGTTCTGAATATGATAAACATTGGGTTATTACAAGAAACGAAGTTGCAGAATTTATTGCTGCTTATAAAGAAGATCCTTCCCTTACAAATTATGTGGTTCCAAATTGTGTTAAGGACTATCCAGCACATGGTGATTATGAAAATGGTTATCCAAAATATTTAGCACCATTTTTTGATAATAATGAAGACGGTGTTTACAGATATCAGGATGGCGATTACCCATATTATGACTTTGAAAACAAATTATGCCCTAAGTATTTACCTTATGGAACACCAAGACAGAAAACTGCTGAAGGAAATGGAATTTTGGTTGACCAGATTTTGAAAGGTGACAAAACTATCTGGTGGGTATTTAACGATAAAGGCGGAATTCATACTGAAACCGGTGGAGCACCTATCGGAATGGAAGTAAGAGCTCAGGCTTTTGGATTTGCCACCAATGATGAGGTTAACCGTATGAGTTTTTATTCTTATGAAATTATAAACCGCTCAACATACAGATTAACTGAAACATATATGAGTCAGTGGGTTGATACTGATCTTGGTTATGCAAAAGATGATTATGTCGGTTGCGATGTTCTCAGAGGACTTGGATATTGTTATAATGGTAAAGATCCTGATGGTCAAGGTCAGCCTGAAGCTTATGGCGCACAACCACCTGCAATTGGTGTTGACTTTTTCCAAGGCCCG
>CAZELC010000178.1:0-6325 GCA_964512865.1 uncultured Bacteroidales bacterium | reverse complement strand
TTATTATTTATCGGTCTTTTAAGTAAAAAATAATACGAGCTTTTTGAGGCGTAAAGTTACTTTGGTTATATTTAAACGGAAATTGTTAAAAACGGCTCTGTCCGTCTTGTTCAGGCGGGAGATAAAAGAAACGAACTTCGCACCGAAAGGGCAGATCAACAGGATTTTGCTTCACCGGCAACTACAAAAAAATGGGGAAAAGAACTAGGTGCCGATTTTATCATGCAGGGAACAATTAATTCAATAGTTGATGCTAACAGTATGGAAAAAGTTATTTTTTATCAGGTTGACTTACAGCTTACAGATCTTGAAACAAATGAAATAATTTGGATGGGAGATAAGAAATTAAAGAAATACGTGCATAATTAAAAACCCTTGAAAAATATAACAAAAATATTATCTGCCGGCTTCTGTATCGTCATAATTTTGACGGAATTGCTGATAAATACTTCATGCAAACGCACAGGAGAGCCTTACAACATTCCTTATGAAAAACCATTCCCTCCGGAAATATTATTTATCAGCCCAATAATTAACAATTGCTCAGTTCCGTATAATGTTTCTTTTGAGGATTCGGTAAAATATTTAATTGGTGATGAAGTTTATTTTTGGGATTTCGGTGACGGAAAAACATCAACTCAAAAGTCGCCAAACCATGTTTATACAACTTCGGGACTTTATAATGTTGTTTTTAAAATAACAAATGCAATAGGAACAAGCATAAAAACAATTAGCCTTGATTTGAGAAACGAATCCATTCCAATAATATCGGGATTTGATTATTTTGTTAGGGAAAATAACTATTTTGCGCCGGTTACAGTTGATTTTATCAATAAATCGGAGCATGCTACCGGTTATTTTTGGATTTTCGGTGACGGTACATTTTCAACCCAGAAGAACCCTATTCATACATTTTATACTCATGGCAATTATAATGTTAAGTTATATGCTATTTGTAATGGTGACTCTGTTTTATCTGCAGCGAATATTTTTGTAAAACCACCCCCTTCTGTTATTGAGATTACAAAGGTGTATGTTACCGTTCCGCCTGATACTTCCGATAGCTATAAACTTTATTGCAGATTATACAGAAATGGCGTACTTCATGGCGAAACAGATATCCCAACATGGGGAAGTTATGATATCACCTGGGTTTGGGATAATAGCGACTGGTACAATAATGAAAACAGAATAAAAAACCCCACATATAACGAAGATATTGAAATAGATGTTTTCGATCATCATATTATTGGACCTGATGATTATTTATACTATTTCAGCTTTAACACATCTTATCTGAAAAATAATTATTACCCGACAGTTCTTGATTGGTATGATGGATATTACAGTGCAACAATTGAAATAACATATTATTAAGATGAAAAAAATAAGATACTTGATATTGGTAATTATTGTTTTTTGTGTTTTTTATGCTGAAGCTCAAAGTACTTTTGATAGCAGAAGAAACATTGTTAATTTCAATTTTGGTATTAGTATGCCGATGGGTATTTTTAATCAAACTGATTCCTCCGGTCTTTTTGGCGGCAATGGCTTTGATATGGACATTAGCTATATAAAACTTACCAGTTTGGCAAATCTGGGTATTGGTTTCAATTTCGGTTATTCATTATGTACTTTTAAGAGTGATGATTTTAAATATAATTTTAAAGTGAATGAAATTAACAAAGAGGGTAATTATAATTTTGTAAAAATGGGCTTAAACTTTTATTATCCTTTTACACTGGTTAATGTAAATGATAAAAGTATGAACTTTTTTATAAAAGCTGTTGGTGGTTTTCAGCTAAATACTCCTCCTGGTTTTACCTTAAAATATCTTCCGACTCAGAATATTTACACAGAAATTATTTATCGCCCCGAAACGACTGTCAGTTTTTATAGTGAATTTTCAGGCGGGTTTTTAATTATGTTTAATAACAGGTTAGGATTTAATGTATCGGGAAGTTATTTTTTAAGTCCGCGCCATACTATGAAGCATCATGTTTTTGCCAATACTTCCTTTGAAAATAATGAAGGCGCATTAGAGCAATACACTAAAGTTTTTGAATACACAAATTATTTAGGAATTAAAGCGGGACTGGCTATCCTTTGGTAAAAAAAAGCCCGTGAATTATTTCACGGGCTTTTTCAAATCTTTTCAAAATCAGTTAACTTTTGAAATTTTATAAATAAATGTTTTTTCAGAAGTATATAATCTTATGAAATAAACCCCTTCTGCAAATTTAGCTAAATCAACCTTATTGTTGATATTTACATTATTATTTGCATAAACTAGTTTTCCAACAATATCAACAAGTTCTATCTTTTTAACATCGTGTTTACTGATATTTATATAAAGGACATCTTTGGCTGGGTTTGGATAAATTTCAAATCCTTCCATAACAGCTTCAGAAATACCAGTTGTAACTATAACAATGTCTTTTGAAGCCGTATTGCTACCACAATCATTATAAGTAGTAAGTGTTACATGATAAGTTCCGTCTCCGGAATAAACATGAACCGGATTTGCATCTGTAGAAGTGGTACCATCGCCAAAATCCCAAAGATATGTAACTCCATTTGTTGAAGTATTTGTGAAAGAAGCGGTAAAATTATTTAAGGTATTAGTAAAACCGGCAGCAGGTACATTATTATTAATAATGGCATCAACAGCTTTTCTAACACTAATACAAGAAGGTTCCTGTAATTTCCAATTATAGAGATAATAATAATAATAAAGAGGATTTGGTGATGCACTTGATGTTTTAATACTAAGTACTCCTGCTGTTGTATATGGATAAGGTAGATTCGATGATTCCCCGTTTCTGTATAAATTACATGTACTTGTTGAGCTTAAGCCAAGTTGTAGGTTTGTACCAACAGGAATACTGAAATTTAAAGGAACGGTAAAGGCAGTGTTTGCATTTGTTGAAGTTACATTAACCGTTGCTGTTTGAAGAACTGTACCCGTACTGGTTCTTAGCTCAAAAGTTCTGTTTCCGGCATTTGCGGTATAAACATCAACAGAAACGAGTGTAACCGGAGTATAACAATCAAATATCAGATATTGGTTCTGATTTGTAAGATTAGCCGACGTTCCACTTCTGTCTGGCTTTCCGCCTGTTTTTTGAGAAGGAACAACGCTGTTTTCAACATAGTAAGTAGTTGTATTATTTAGAACAGGTGTGACAAAAGGGCTTCCTGTATATAACAAATTACCACCGGTAATAGCGTCATACCATTTAATAGAGCCGCTTCCTGAAGCGGTAAGAGAAACGGTTCCAGCGCCGCAATGTGTAACATCATTTGCAAAAGGAGGAGTGTTTCCTATTGTAATAGTATCTGTATGACTTGCATTTCCGCAAACATCTGCATCAGAAATAAGGGTAACAATGTATTGTCCTAACTGAGTATATTGATGTGTCGGATTTGCGTCTGAAGATGTTCCACCATCACCAAAATTCCATGAATATGATATTGCATTCTGGCTCGAATTTGTAAATGTAATATCTGCCGGAGTGCTGCAACTTTGGTCGGCACTCATACTGAAATTACTTGAAAGTGGCAGGATATTAACAGTGTATGCAACCTTCAACGTATCATTAACTGTATTCTGGTCGGCATGTGAATTTGGCATATTTGTATAAACCTGAAAAACATGTGAACCGCTTGTCAGAGAAATAGCCTGTAATGTTACGGTATCCGATGCAAGTGAAGCAAGAGTTCCGCTCCATGTTTGAGACTGAGGTGAACCCCCTACAACTTTAGATAAAATATTAACACTTGTTAGTGTTGTTGTCCCCATATTTCTGATTACAACTTTCGGAGTTATACTCATTTCACAGTTATAACTTGTTTTTGGATTAAGAACCTGAGATATTGAAGCGTCGTACTGAACACTGGGTTGGAGAAAATAAACTTTTCCGATATATGGAGCTCTGTTTTGTTTTGTGACAACAATATCTGCTGTATCCTGACTGGTAAATGCAGGGAATGTAAGTGTTACAACTCCGCCTGCAGGTGCCAATTGTGCATTAAGAAGTACACCGTTATGAGAAATGGCAACATAAGCATCTTCAATAGTTGTAACAGCAAGAGTTGTAACCCCAACTGTTTGAGGGTTTGTATAAGATACAGGCAAAGCATCAGGAACTGAAAAATATGTCATAACTGATGGATCGCCCATAAGGTGATATTCTTCCCAATAATATTTTTTATATGAAGAAGAACTTGCTTGTACAGCAAGGCATCCTGCATATATCATCTGATCTTGGGTATAGAACCATTTTGTTTTTGCTTCACCATGATCGTGAAACATTCCGTCGTAAGCACCCAGATTACTTGCGTTATATGTTGGGTTTTCAACAATACTAGAACGAACACCAACACCCCACTGATAATCTTCATCCCACAATGAATTATATGAAGCGCCAATATAACCTACTGCTCCTCCGTTTGCTTTCCTTAATAATGCCTCACCAAGACAAGGTGAACTATAATTGAAAGTGTTAGTAACACAGCAGTTTCCTACCATCAGACCATATTTATGAACATTGGTCATACTGGCCACATGTGTAGTTGTAAATGAAGGATCATACCAGCCTGTTTCACTTCCGTGTGCTGTATAATTTGCATATCCACAGCCCTTACTAAGATTGTTTCTGATAAGGACGTCGGTTGATGAATTATTTGTCGTAGGCCACAAATATGTATTTGAATAAATTCCATGCGCTGCATTAAAATAATTTGAAGTTCCATAATTGATTTGCCCGTTTGCCCAAACTTGTGAGTACCCACCGTCTGACTGTGAGCCATCATCGACACCTGCAATCATAACAACGGTGTCAAGATATGCCGGATTTGGCATTGTATATTTTTCGTACTCGAGTGTTTTGTCAATCTGTGGTTGAAGTTCAGCAACAGTTGTTGCAGAAAATCTTCCGTAATAAATATCAGGTTGATAATCACTGCTTCCATCCATTGTGCAAAAGTATAAATCGGTAGATCCGGAAAAAGCTGTTGCGGAATTAGAAGGTATCTGTGCAACGTCGCCAACTAGCAAAACAAAAGTAGGAGCAGGGTCGGTGCTGGTCCCGGCTGTATATAATCCTTGTATATAAGTCTTTACAGTAGCAGCTGTTGGTGCTGATGAATAGTATTTTTCAATAACATTAAACCCTTTTTGTCTTTTCCAGTATGCAAATGGCTGTAGCGCCGACTGGAAAGTGGTAAGCGAAATAATTACAAATTTGATTGGATATTTTGTTATTACATCTTTTGCTGCAGGTTCCCGATAATTTATAAGAGAGCTGAAAGTTGACTCAAAATAAGGAGAATAAAATTTCTGTTTCATTTGCTCGGTAAGAGCCAAATCTGCATTATTGAAAATAACCTCAAACTCAAGATTATTATATATTTTCAAAACATTTTGCACAGGATTATATCTGAAAGGCGCAATATAAAGATTTCCAATTTGAACACCTCTCATTATTCCCGCTGTTTCAACTCTAACAAGTGGATCGCTGTTAAAAGCATTTTGTTGATAAAAAGACTGGTCGTAAGAAAATGTTCTTGAAGCAGGGTCACTGCTTTTTGCAAAGGATTGCTGACAAGGTATTAACTTGTTTGGAATATCATAATTGTTCAGATTTATGGTTTCCTCATCATAGTTTAGAATATTTATCTGAACCTGAGCTCCCATAGGAATTTCAATAAGTCTTGAAAGAACAGGAAGTTGCGGTTTACCAATATTGTATATTTTAGAAAAACCATCAATATTAAGCTCGGTAAAGGCACCTCTTGAAGTCATAACACTTAAGGTGTTAATCGTTGAGATAGAATTGGTAACCTTAAATTTCAACGCTCCTTTAGGAGAAATTTTAAGATCATTTTTTACGGCTCCGAGATGGATTTGTGTTTGTGAAAAGGAATTAAAAACTATTCCTAAACAGATTGTCATTGTTAGTGTTAAAAATTTTTTCATAAATTGTATCTGTATAATATTAATAACCAGGTTTTTATAAAATTATAGTCAAAGGTACAAAAAAAAATCTAGATATCTATATAAAGAAGATTAAAAAATTTTGTTTAAGATAATATCAGTAGCGCCAATATTATTTTTAACATAATCAGAACACTTGTTTGATGAGGTTTCCAAAAAATAACTGTCCGTCATCAATCTATTTGCAATACATTTAAAATCAGAATAATCTTTGATAGCGAATGCTCCGCCGATTTCAATCAGATCAACTGCTTCCTGAAATTTCCTGAAATTAGGTCCGAAAACTACAGGTTTTCCAAAGGTTGCAGCTTCGAGAATATTATGTAT
>CAZELC010000177.1:0-6345 GCA_964512865.1 uncultured Bacteroidales bacterium | reverse complement strand
CATTCCTTTGTTATCCGGACCAGGGACAATTTCAACAGCCATGAACTTTGTCGGTGAAGTGAACAATTTTTTTTATACCATTTTAGTAATAGTGATATTTGCTGTTGTTTGCGCCATCACATTTTTAATGTTTATTCTTAGCAAGAAGATAGCCGATAAACTCAGTCCTTCATTAATTAAAGTAATATCAAGAATAATGGGACTTATCTTGGCTGTGATTGCAGTCCAAATGCTAATACACGGAATTTACACCGTTATTCAACAATTTCCGGGGTAGTTTACCATGATCTTGAGATAGTAAAATATTTTTAACACAGATTTCACAGAGCCTTTTTTTAAACACAGATTTACACAGAGATAAGTTCATAGTTGAAGTAAAACAATCTGTGCTAATCTGAGTAATCTGTGGTGAATTGTTTTTTTAACACAGAAAACACAGATATCTTTTCATACACAGATTTTCACAGAAATAAGTTAAGAATTGAAGTAAAACAATCTGTGCTAATCTGAGTAATCTGTGGTGAATTGTTTTTTTTAACACAGATTTTACAAAGTCCTTTTTTTTAACACAGATTTCACAGATATCTTTTCATACACAGATTTGCATAGATATTAGTTCAGAGTTGAAGCAAAACAATCTGTGGTAATATGAGTAATCTATAGTGAATAAATTAACCTTTTATTTAAAAAGCGAAATTATATCCTTTAATATCATACATCTCCACCAGCTGCTTAACTTCCTTCTGAAGCGCTTCATTTAAAGGAACACCTTTATCTTTTCTTTCAAACCACACGAGATGTTCTTTTTCACCGGGAGTAAATATTCTTTCTGCGCCGGGCATTTTCTTAGAGTTTCTTAGTTCTCTTAAAATATCGCCTGTTGTTTTTTTAAATTCATCAAGCTCAACAAAAGCATTAATATCTATTGCAATGAAAAAATGTCCCAGTGGGTAAGGCACCTTTTTGCCATTCTGGAAACCCAGAAGCATTTTCATATAACTTCCACTCTGAAGAGCGGCCGATAATATTTCTACAACTGCTGCATAACCATAGCCTTTATAACCGCCAAGCTCCTCGCCCACTCCACCAAGCGGTGTAAGCGCAGCTTTTCCTGAAATAAGATCTTTTAAAACCTCTGTTGAATCTGTTTTCGAATTTCCGTCTTCATCAATCACCCAACCTTTCGGGCAATCTTTGCCTTTTCTCTGGTAAAGCTCTATCTTTCCTCTTTGAGTTATCGAAGTTGCACAATCCAGAAAAAACGGAAACTCATCATCTGAAGGCATCGAAAAGGTAAGCGGATTTGTCCCCAGCATATTTTCAACACCAAATGTAGGAGCAATAGAAGGTCGTGCATTAGTTCCGCTAATACCAATCATGCCATTCTCAACTGCCATAAGTGTATAATATCCTGCAATGCCGTAGTGAGTAGAATTTCTCACTGCCACCATGCCCATTCCATAAGTTTTTGCTTTGTCAATAGCCATCTGCATAGCTTTCTTGGAAATCACATGTCCCATACCGTTATGACCGTCAATTACAGCTATTGTCGGACCTTCCTTAACAATTTCCATATTGGTCACAGGATTGAGAATGCCGTCACGAATACGGTCGATATAAATTGGTTTCAAACGATTAACACCGTGCGAGTCAATACCTCTTTTATCAGCTGCTATCAACACTTCCGAAACAACTTTTGCATCTTCTTCAGGTAAACCGGCAGCGTTCAATACATCCACCATAAATTTTTCCATTATATCAAAAGGAACCCATACAATATTTTCTTCCATAATATTTATTTTATTTGTTGAACATGTAAACCATTTTTATAACCATTGACTTATACTTTCCGTTAAAAAAAAATCTGCAGTCGAGAAATACCGGTGGGCCAAAATTACCTACCGCATTATTTGAAAAAGCAAAACCTTCGGTAGGAATACCTATATTATTTGCATCAAGCTTTTCGTTTCTGTTAATGTCTTGAATTGCAGCAATAGCATAATATCCTACCGGTACGCTGTCAAATTGAAATACCATTTTGTTCATTTTAACTTCAGCAGCATATTTTCTGAAAGGTTCTTTTTTAAGGAATGTGCCTGCACTGTACAAACCAGCGAATAACCATCCTTTTTTAGAAGCGTTAATATCTGTTATTGTCACTTTTATTATGCCGGTGTCTTTCTTCACCAAAGTATGATGAGCCGAATCTTTTACAATAACCTTTGGGATTGTATCTTTTTTAATATTAATAACAGTATCCGATTGTGCCCAACAGATATTTGCGATAAAAACCAACAACAGCGAAAGCAGTAACTTCATATATAAATGTTAATGCAAATATAATTAAAAAGGCAGTTAATAAGCCAAAACCTGCGTCATTTATTCATCAATAAATATCGCGCTGTTTACTAACAGAATACATTAATTATTAGTCGCATTAAGAATGCGGTCATGTTAATTTCAGAGTTTAATAAATTCAACTCTTCTGTTAAGAGCTTTATTTGCAGGTGTATCGTTAGCAGATACAGGCATGGTTTCACCTGCGCCATCAGTAACCAACCTGTCGGCCTTAACACCAAAATTTTTAACAAGCTCAGATTTAACTGCAGCAGCTCTTCGTTTTGACAGGTCAAGATTTGCAGCATCTGCACCATCACTGTCGGTATGTCCTACTATTTTTACTTTTACATCCGGAACTTCGTTAAGTATTGCTGCTATTTCTTTCAAAGTACCGTAAGATTCAGGCTTAACAACATCTTTATTTACATCGAAATAGATACCATAAGACACTAATTTCCCTTCTGTAATCAGTTTATTGCGAATATCAGGCGATGCTGTGGTAATTTTTATATTTGTGACATAAGCGCTGCTCGAAGCACCACGATATAATTCAAAGCAGAACCTGTTAAACTTGCTGTCAGGATATAGATTTGTCGGCATATCGAGTACTTTTGCTCCTTTATGATAAATTCTCACCCTGCGTTTCTGAACCCAGATAATAACATGATTCACTTTTTCCTGCTCTACGGGATTTAATGTGGAATTGCCTGTAATCTTAGGTTGGCCTGATTTCAATCCCTGTGTTTCCCAACCGTTTCTCGATATTGTTACAACCAGTCCGCATGTTGCCTTATCATAAGGATTGCTCATTTCCACAAAATTGTTTTCAGCATATAGATGTATTCCAAGAGCATAACGTGGGGCTCCTTTTTTTGGCACAATATCTAATTCAATAATATAATTCTCAGGTAAATCAATTTGTTTGATATACCACCAGTTGCCTTCTAATGCATTTAAGTTCAGCCATTTTCCTTCAGCAACATTTAGAGTATTTACTTCACCGGCTTTATTTGTCGTCCATAATGCCGGGAAATCGCCAACGGCATCCTGTGCAAAATCTTCATAAAACAATATTTTGTCGCCGGGAACAAAATCATACTGTGAATAAGCTTTAAAACCTTTTACCGTATCCTGCTTATTTGTTTGCGCCTTAAGTACAATTGTTGATGTAAACATAAAGACAATTACTAACAGAAGTACATTTTTTCTTTTCATTTTCGACCTCCTTATAATTTTATTTGTTTAATTAAAAAGCTTTTATGATGATTTATTATTTTCGCAATGCAATATAAGAATAAAAATCTATTTTACAATTTCATTTTTCAGATTGTCAATCGCCGGCTTCTACGATTAAACCATCATAAGCAAGATGTATGTTTTCAGGAAGTTCTTTTTCAACATCTCTGTGAAATCCCATCAAATGGCTTATATGAGTAAGGTAGGCTTTCTTCGGTTCAAGCTCATTTATTAGTGTTATTGCCTGCTCAAGATTAAAATGAGAGTAATGGGGTTTCTTTCTTAATGCATTTAAAACAAGAACATCGAGTCCTTTAAGTTTATTCTTTTCTTTTTCTGAGATATGACTAAAATCGCATAAATATGCGAAATTTCCTGTGCGGTAGCCAAACAAAGGCAAGTGATAATGTAATCCTTTTACTCTGATAAATTTAATTCCGCACACATAAAATTCATCGTTCTTTATATCGATAAGATTAAACTCCGGTATTCCCGGATATTTAAATAAGCTGAAAGCATAGGCAAATTCCTTTCGTATGGCATTATTGGTTCTTTTACTGCTGAACACGTCCATCGCCTTCTTTTGCAAATAATTAAATGATCGGATATCATCCAGTCCTCCGATATGATCTTTGTGCTCATGAGTTATTATGATAGCATCAAGAGTTTTCACATCAGCACGAAGCATCTGTTGACGAAAATCAGGACCGGCATCAATTACAATTGTTTTATCGCCAATATCAAGTTTAACAGATGATCGAAGTCGTTTATCCAACAAATCGCCGGACATACATATATCACATTTGCAAGCTATTACCGGCACTCCTTGCGATGTTCCGGTACCAAGAAATTCAATTCTCATAATACTGTAAATTTAAAAAAAATATCCTTCATAAAATAAAAAAATATTAATTTTAACTTTCTAACTTTTGACTTATGGAAAATAAATTCAAAACCTTGCTTCCTGAAGAATTATCGGGCAATTTCATTAAAATGATTGGACATGATTGGATGCTTATCACTGCAGGCAAAGATAATGATTATAATACGATGACCGCTGCCTGGGGCGGAATAGGATTTCTATGGCAAAAACCCGTTGCTTATACTTTTGTCAGACCGATAAGGCATACTTTTCTGTTTACTGAGAAATATGATTATTTTACACTTTGTTTTTTTAATGAAAAGTACAGAAAAATACTAAGTTATTGTGGTGCTAACAGCGGTAAAAATGTGGATAAAGCAAAGGAAACAGGCCTTATTCCCTTTTCTGTTGAAGGTATGTCAACTGCATTTGAACAAGCTGAGCTTATATTACTGTGCCGTAAATTGTACTATGATGATATCAAACCGGAAAATTTCCAAGATGCTGCTATAGAAAAACATTACCCTCTTAAGGATTACCACCGCATGTACATCGGTGAGATTGTTAAATGTTATGTTGAAAAATAAATTTACCTTTACTTAATATTTTTATTATTATCAATAGCTTTGCAAAAAATCACCGATGAACCGGAGCAAAATTAAAGAGTTCTTCTGGAACCTGAACTACAATCAGGAAATATCAAAACTTGAACGTGATAAGAAATTTATTTCACTCAGCAACGCTTTGAGTATTGGTATTTTGTATAACGTTGGTGAAGAAGAGGAATACAAAAGGTTTACATCATTTGTGGCTTCCTTGCAAAATGAAAAAAAGGAAATTAAAGCTCTAGGGCTGGTAAAATACAACCTTGTTCCTCATTATTGCTATCCACGCCTTTCTTTCGATTATCTGATTAAAAAAAATGTAAACTGGTATGGTAAGCCTTCCGGCGAATTTGTTAAAGATTTTATAAGTAAAGACTTTGATATCCTAATAAACCTAGATCTTGATCAAAATCCTGTTTTTAATTATATTTCAGGACTTTCTCATGCAAAATTTAAAATCGGGAAATATAGTAAGTTAAATGAAAAGTATCTCGACTTCATGCTTGAAGTTGAAAATGATATTAATGTTGATGACTTCATAAAAAAACTTATGGAGTATTGGAATATTTTCTGACAATTAAAGAATAATTACCATTAAAATATTTGTTATTATTATTATTAGGAAAGCCAAAAATACAGGCTTTCTTATTTGCTTGTTTATAAAGAACATCGCATAAGCAGTTTTCAGAATATTATTACTGATAATCGCCTGAATTGTAGCTTGTGATATCATTTCGGAAGTAACGCTGAACTTTCCCTGAAACAGGTTAATGAGAAAAGGATCAATATCAGTAAGACCAACTATATATGAAAGAAAATTCAAACCGCCGGTACCAAACTGCTCAATAATAAAATGTGTAATAAACGAAAAACCGACAAATAATAATGTAAAGATAAGAGCTACTTTAAACTCAAGAGGGTTTTTATCTTTCATCAAATTATATTCTGTGGTTTCGTCTTTTTTTCTTTTGTGATAATATACGATAATACCAAGAACTGAAGTGATAATAAAAGACAATATAAAGTAAAGGTATATGCTCTGAAATAAAGAAGAATTAAAAATCAATATCAGAATAAGAATTCTAAAATACATCATTGCTGTTGCAAATATTATCGCTGCGGCATAATTACCCTCCATTTTGTCGTCCTCGCTGCTTTTTTTCGATAATATTATTGTGGTTGCAGTGCTACTGTATAAACCTCCGAGAATTCCCGAAACTATTATCCCCGACTTTTTAAATACAAATTTCTTAAGAAGATAACTGAAATAAGAAATGCTTGAAATTACAACAACAGCAAGCC
>CAZELC010000176.1:0-6357 GCA_964512865.1 uncultured Bacteroidales bacterium | reverse complement strand
AAAGATGAGTTTTCTCATCTTAATTTTCTGCTGGAAAAAGTATTGTTATAATTTATAATTCTGTATATTTGTTTTTCTTATATTAAAATAGTAAATAAATGAAAAGCAAGTTATTATTAATAGGATTATTTTCTGTATTTTCCATCTTTACAAACGCTCAGGAAAAGCAAAACTCAAATCAAGGAGCAATCAGATTTAACGAAAGTTCAGAATTCAATCATACGATAAAATGCAGTAAAAGCAATTCATCAAAAGCCAGTGGCGATCAGCACTGGGACACAAGATTTGATAGTACAAACAGCCCAAACGGACCAGTGTTAGCAATTGCGACAATTGATACATTTGTTTATATCGGCGGCAGTTTTACAAAAATAGGTTCTCTGGTTGTAAATGGCATTGCAAGATGGGATGGTCATAACTGGATGGCTTTGGGTGACGGTGTTGACCCTGCATATAGTATATTTGGTGTATATAGTATTGCAGTGCTTGGAAATGATGTCTACATAGGTGGATTATTCAATAATGCCGGAGGAATTTTTACAGGTGGAAAAGCAAAATGGGATGGTACTAATTGGTCTCCAATGGGAGCTGGTTCTAATGGACCCTTTAATACACTCGCCTTTGATCAAAACTGGAATTTGTTTGCCGGTGGCTGCTTTACATGGATTGGAGCTGATACTGTAAATCATGTTGCTAAATGGAACACGACATCATCGGCATGGACAAATGTTGGAGAAGGAGTAAAAGGATATTATCCAAAAGTATACTCAATGATCTTTAGCGGTTCCTCATTATTTGTTGGAGGTGACTTTAGTATAGCAGGGACAGATTCGGCTAAGAATATCGCATTGTGGAACGGATCAACTTGGACAGAGGTTGGGGGCGGTACTGACAGCTTAATTAATTGTCTTACTCTAAAAGGAACTGATATTTATGCAGGAGGAGAATTTTCTAAAGCTGGAGGTAATGCTGCAAATCATTTTGCAAAATGGAATGGTACAGTGTGGTCGGATATTGATGGCGGAGTTGATTACCCACCATTAAGTATTGCAGGTTGCCCTTCGGATGTTTATGTTGCTTCTTCAAAAAGCAGTATCGCTGCTAATAATATTACAAAATATGATTGCTGCTGGGATCCTTTGGGAAGTGGACTTAATAACAAAGCAAATGTTATTGCAGTTAACGGAAAAGATGTGTGGGTTGGTGGAGAATTTACACAAGCCGGCGGAAAACCAAGTTATTATTTTGCTCATTGGAATGCATTTAAAAATTTTGACGGTATCAATGAAAATGAGCTTTCTTCAGAAAACATATTGATATATCCAAATCCTGCTGATAATAATTTGAATATTGAATTCCAACTTAACAAAACAGGGAATATTGGTTTTACTGTTTTTGATATTAACGGCAGAAAAATGCTTTCGAAATCACAAGCATTTCAAAAGGGTAATATTTCAACTTCAATTGACATCAAGAATTTAGCTCCCGGAAATTACATTTTAGAAGTTAGCAGTTCTGATTTTAAATGGAGTAAAAAACTCATTATTGATTAGCTTTCGTTCCGGAAATAATATTAAGGCATCTGGTAATAATATCGAACTCGAAAGGACCAAAACCCAAAGATTCGCCATCTGCTTCCAGCATTAATCTGTGTTCAGATTCTATATTTAATGATGCAAGACGGAATAATTTAACTTTTGGATTTTTTACAAAAGAACCATCATACAGGTTTTTCACATTTCTTACAACTTCAGCTTTGTTCATTCTTTCGATAACAGTAATATCAAAAAGCCCATCATCGGCAACAGCATCAGGCACCTGCATCATTCCTCCACCATTATATTTACCTATTCCCACAGCAATACTGAAAACTTTAGTGTTTACCAGCTGTTCACCATTGCTGAAAATTTTGACTTTTTTTGATCTATACTCTGCCAATGAAGATATAAGGGCAATCATATAAAGCACTTTTCCTTTAAATCTGTTCTCCTTCCAGTTGTTTGTACGCTGGGTAACGAATGCATCAAAACCCAAACCGGCAATATTTACGAAAAACTTAGTACGCTTCCTATTTTTAACATAATAAGAAACCCACCCGACATCCTGTAAAGAAATACTCCCATTTTTTAAAACTTCTATTGCTTTATCGTAATCATCAGGGATATTATGAGTTTTACAAAGGTCATTACCGCTTCCAATAGGAAGTAAGCCAACACAAAAATCTTCAACAGGAGTAAAGTTCTGGTTAAATATACCATTTATCACTTCGTTAACGGTTCCATCACCACCAGCAATAATAAAATTTTTAAATCCTTTTTCCGCAAATTTCACGGTAAGTTCGGTTGCATGGTTTTTACGCTGAGTAAATTTTACTGTGATATTAAACCCTGCATTTCTAACTTTCCTAAGCATTGTAAGAAGCTGAGCTTTGGTCTTGTGTATGCCGGCTTCAGGGTTAACAATTACGAGCCAATTATCCTTTTGGTTAATATTCATCAATAAAAAAATCAAATATTCTGAAGTTTCATCATTAATTAAAACTCAGATACACAAAACAGAATATTAATAAGAAAAATTTATATTTCGTTCATTAACTCGTCAGTTATCTCAAGATTATGAAACACATTTGAAACGTCGTCGTTTTCTTCAAAAACGTCAATAATCTTAATAACTTTAAGTGCGGATTCTTTGTCAAGGACAGTAGTTGTTTTAGGTATTCGTTGAAGTTCGGCACTTTCCGGTTCAATTTTCAGTTCTTCAAGTTTTTTCATCATTGCGCCAAAATCTTCCATGGCTGTAGTGACAACAAAAGTATCATCCTCAAGTGTGATATCTTCAGCACCTGCATCAATAAGTTCCATCTCAAGATCGTCCTGATTCAGGTTTCCTTTTGGCAATCTGAAAATCCCTTTTCTGTCGAAAAGGAAAGCAAGAGAGCCATTAGTTCCAAGGCTACCGTTATATTTATTAAAAATAGCTCTTACATCAGCAACAGTTCTCTGAATATTATCAGTTGTACATTCCACAAAAATTGCAATTCCATTAGGACCATAACCTTCATAAGTAACTTCCTTAATGTCGGCAGAATCTTTATCTCCAGCTTTATTAATAGCACGTTGAAGATTCTCTTTAGGCATATTTGCGCCTTTAGCATTTGCAATTGCCAAACGTAATCTTGGATTTCCATCAGGGTCGGGACCACCTTCCTTAACCGCTATAGTAACATCTTTAATTATTTTCGAAAATATTTTAGACCTTTTCGAATCAATTGCGCCCTTTTTCCTTTTAATTGTTGACCATTTATTGTGTCCTGACATAAATCTTTAATTTTTAATAAAACTTAATTGAGGGTGTAAAATTAATAAATCAATTTATTAAAACACAGATATTAGTCAAATTTTATAACAAATAGAGGCTGTCTCAAACCTCCATTTTACTCAAATCTTCACTCAGTTTATTATTTGGTGAACTTATAATATATTGAATTACAGAGCTCACAGAGAAATTCCCGATAATTCAAAGAGAAGTTTTGCTAATTTGAGACAGCCAATATTTTATAATTAAATTTTGTAATAATTTAGAAATTAAGCAATGTTATTCCGATTGTAAAAGGGTATAACTCAGGGCTATAATTCGACTTGAACATTCTTGTAAAATTATAAGTAGCAAAGAGATTGACAGGACCATATCCAATACGAACAGTAGCTGCAGCAGTGAACGGCGCCATATCAAATTTATCAAAAGACTTATCCTTGTCAATGGTCTTACCATATTTATAAACTTGTTTACTATGTGTTTCAACTCGTACGCCTCCGATTACACCAAGTGACAAATGGAATGTATTGTTTTTTGCTATTTTCTTAGTATCGAACTGCAGAAGCAGCGGTATCTGAAAATACGTTGATGAAAGCTTTGTTTTTACAAGACTTGATGATGTATCAGGCTGCATAAGAAAGAATTCAGTATGGCCAGGGATAGGCTTAACTTTAAGGTCGAATCTGTAATTTGTAAATTCAAATCCCATTCCGGTAACAAGATGCATATACTTTTTTACAATTGGCACACTGAACTCCAAAAAATTTATATCAACAAACCATGATTTGCCATAATTGAGGTCCATTCTGAATTCATCTCTTATATTAAGACCATACTCATTATTCAGATAACCGTTAACTCCAATATTGACTCCCGCCCAGTATATTTTTGTTTTGTTTTTACGTTTAAAAAAGTTACCATTAAAATGTGAGTCTTCTTTATCTTCGACTTCGTCTTTCTTATGTCCGTCTTCATCAATAATTATCATTTTCTTATTACCAAAATTGAATTTGGTAGTATCTCCCGGACGCATATCGTTTTCATCTCTTTCAACAGTCATTTCATTAACTTCATAAACAGGAGGTTTGTTTTTACATGATATTTCTCCAGCTCCGGTCACACTGCCTTTTACTTCTGCTGTTGCATTAATCTTTGCTTTACCAACTCCGCTAACCTTAGCAATGGTTTTTTCTGTTTCCAGCTCTGATGCTTTAAGATTTCCCGCACCACTTACAGAAGCATTATTTATATTTGCCTTACCATAAAGCTTCATGCTTGCAGCGCCGGAAATATTAGTTTCAAGTTCTTTTACATTTAAGTGCATTTCAATTGTTGAAGCACCACTTGCCGAAATATTCAATTTGTCGGATTTTATTTCATTATCAGCTTTAACATCAGACACACCCGTAGCAGAAATTTCCGAAATCTCCTTGCATGTTACATAAATTATAAGTTTTGTCGGATCTCCGGCGCCCTTGTTTTCTATTTTAAGCACTCCGTCATTTACAACAAATTGTATTTTGTCCTGCAGGTTTTCATCAGTTTCAACTTTTATATTTTGAACTTCGCCCTGAGACAGAATAATTTTCTGGTCGCCTGAAAGCTCAATTGATTTAAAATCAGAAATATTTCTTTCCTGAGTAATTATCTTTCCATTTCCTTTTTGCGCAAAAATATTGGCTGACGAAACAAAAATCATAATCGCCAACAATATTAGTCTGTTTAATTTTAGTGTTTTCATAAGTTATTATTTTAAATTATTTATTTCGATATTAATTAACAACGTTTTTATTTTATTTTGAATATGACGAAATGTCTGATAAAAAGTTACATTTTACTTAGTGCTTTGACCTTGAATACCCAAAGTTTTTCCCCAGAGCAATATAAGTAAGTTTTCCTTCCTTGTCTTTTTCTGTTTTAAAATCAACTTTTTTATTTGTCAGAACATTATATCCTTTCACTCCTGCTTCGGCAATATCCCAGAAAGTAAACCTTTTATTGTCAATTTCATTCCTATTGTTTATTTTATTTCTTGTACCAGTAAATTTCAAATCTTCATTACTCTTAATATAATTTATATAGTCAGCAATATTACTTTGGTAAGACATTTCAGTAAACAGACCCGTTTCCGGCTCAGGCTGGTTATTTTCTATTATAATACGTTTTATCGTAGCGATTTCATCAATTTTTATATTATTATCAGGTACAATTATATTTCTTTGTTGAGATTTAATTTGTTTTCGGGCAATATTGTTTTCATCCTTTATATTGTCAGTTTTTTTATAGCTTTCGGGCAAAGCAACAGATCTGAAATTATCAACTTTTTTTTCATGAATCAATCTCACAAGTTCATATTTTTCATTTTCTCCCATATTGAGAATAAAATATGCTATTATCATGATAATAACAGATGCAGCAGCTGTAGCGGACCAGTAAAAAGTTTTTCTGAAATCTACTTTTATTACTGCTTTTTTCTTTAATGATTCTTTTTGCGGAAAAACGATATTATGATCAGGATAGATTTTTGTTTTTTTAAACGTTTCCAGCTGTTTTACCAGAACTGGATTTAGAGTAAGAAATTGGTTAAGCTCTTTTTCTTCCTTTGCGGAAAGTTCATTTTCAATAAGCGAAACAAAATAATGCGGATAATTAGATTCATCTATATTATTATATTTTTCGATCTCAGGTTTTTTGAATTCAGATTTATTATTTATACCGATATTTTTTTCAGGTATAAGAGCAATGCTTTCAAATGACCAGAACTCTTCACTAAGATCCTGATTGTTTTTGATGAAATCCATCAATAATTCTTTCGAATTTTCATCAAGTCTGTTTTCCCAGTAATCCAGGAAATATTCTTCATAATTATTTCTGCTGATATTCATTTTATAACACTGTTTCCATGCTGCCAATAAAATTTTTCAAAAAATTTCTCGCTCTGAAAATATACACTTTAACTTGTGATTCACTTAATCCGGTAATCTCTCCTATTTCTTCATAAGAATATCCTTCATAATCTCTTAGAAGGATAACCGATCTTTG
>CAZELC010000175.1:0-6365 GCA_964512865.1 uncultured Bacteroidales bacterium | reverse complement strand
GCAACTAAATCTTATAGTGGATTAATGGTTAATATTCTTATGATAGGTATTATTCCTGCGATAGGTGAAGAGCTGATTTTCAGAGGCGTACTTCAAAAGCTTTTTATAAGCTGGACGAAAAATATCCATATTGGGATTATAATAGCAGCTTTTATTTTCAGCTTTATTCATTTTCAATTCTACGGATTCCTTCCCCGTTTACTTTTAGGTGTATTGTTCGGATATCTTTTTGCTTGGTCGGGTTCCATTTGGATACCCATTTTAACACATTTCATTAATAATACTACAATTGTGATTGTTGGGTTTTTATATGCAAAAGGTATTATAGCAACAGATATAAATACTTTCGGAAACACAACGAATCCATTAATCCTGATTTGCAGTTTTGCCTTCGTATCTATACTAATTTACATTGTTTACAAAAAACGGATTTTAATCACTCCGGATAATCAACCAAAACAATTTTAATTGTAGCTTTTTCAGATTATAAATTAATTGTAATTAGGAATATAGCCCTTTTATTAACGTCTGCTTGTCAATAATTAAATTTTGTACTTACCGAAACAGAGTTTTTATTATAATATTTTTATTATACAAAAATTAAAACACCGGTATATGGCAAAAACAAAAGTTTCTGGAGTTAAAAAAATCTTTGTGCTCGACACATCAGTTATTCTTTATAATCATAATGCTATTCGCAGTTTTGATGAAAATAATGTTGCAATACCAATAACAGTTTTGGAAGAACTGGATAATTTCAAAAAAGGTAATGATATTATTAATTTTGAAGCCAGAGAGTTTATAAGGATAATAGATACTCTTTCCAATAGTTATACATTGCAGGACTGGATTCCTATTGATACTGCTCATGGCGGTTCGTTCAAAGTTATCATGAATGAGAAAAGCAGCATTGATGCCTGCAAGATTTTCGGAGAAAATAAACCTGATCACAGGATATTAAATGCAACTCTTGCAATGCAGGCCGAAAACCCTGATAAAAAGGTAATCCTTGTAACAAAAGATGTTAACCTCAGATTAAAAGCTAAATCGCTTAATATAATGGCTGAGGATTTTGCTACCGGCAAAATTAAAAATATCGAATCTCTTTATACAGGTAAAACTCTTGTTGAAAAAATTGATCATGCCATTATCGATAAAATTTATAATGAAGGTTTCTGTTCTCCAGATGATATTGGTATCGAAGACCCTGTGGCAAATCACTATTTTATTGTAAAGAACACTAAATCATCTGTTCTATGTTTTTACAACCCGATAAGTGAGAGAATAGAACGAATAGAAAAAAGGACAACATACAGAATAAGTCCTCGTAATGCCGAACAGGTGTTTGCCATGCATGCCCTTTTAAATCCCAATGTAAAACTTGTAACAATGCAGGGAATTGCAGGAACAGGAAAAACATTGCTGGCGCTGGCAAGTGCTCTTGAACAAAAACGCGATTTTAAACAGATTTTTCTGGCAAGACCTATTGTTCCACTAAGCAACAAAGATATCGGTTACCTTCCCGGCGATATAAAATCAAAACTAAATCCTTACATGGAGCCTTTATTCGATAACCTTAAGATGATACAAAACCAGTATGACGAAAGAGATAAGGAATTTAAAAATATTACCGAGACACTTGAAAAAGAAAAGCTGGTTATAACACCTCTTGCATATATCCGAGGTCGCAGTTTGTCAAACATTTATTTTATTGTTGACGAAGCCCAGAACCTTACTCCTCATGAAGTTAAAACTATTATTACCCGTGCGGGTGAAAACACTAAGATCGTTTTTACCGGTGATATCTTCCAGATCGACACGCCGTATCTTGATGCCGAAAGTAATGGATTGTCAGTACTTATTGATAAGATCAAGAAGCATCCGATCTATGCGCACGTACAACTCGAAAAGGGTGAAAGGTCTGAACTGGCTAATCTTGCAGGGGAATTACTTTAATCAACCGGGGTTGACATTTTCAGTATAAATAAGTGTAAGCAAAGTCTGACCTACGATCTTCAATGAATTTTTGTCAATATTCTCAAGATTGTCTTTTGTGGTATGCCAGTACTTGTAAAAACCGGTATTTGTATTATCATCAAGGTGGATAATATCAATAGTAGGAATATTTGCAATCTTATTTATGAAATAATGATCATCTGTAATTGCATTTGCATCCCTGTCGACAAACGTTGAAGAATAACCCAGAGTTGCTCCGATATTCCAAACTTTATTAACTATGTCAGAAGCATATTTCATTGAAAAACCCTCTTTTTTAAATGTCGCATCAGGAACAGCTACCATATCGAGCAAAATACCATAATTAGCCTTGTAACCTTGTTTATGTGGATTTTTTGCCCAGTATTGCGTACCTAAGCCCCAGCTTTCTTCACTGTAATCATCGCGGTCATCCTGAGGAGGACCATAATCTTCTGCATCAAAAAACATAATATCAACACCAACCCCCGGAGCTTTAGCTTTCATCTGTCTGGCAATTTCTAATAGAACCCCTACACCGCTCGCACCGTCATTAGCACCATCAATTGCCTTCCTACGGTTAGCTTTGTCTTCGTCCCAGTCGGCATAAGGTCTCGAATCCCAATGAGAGCAAAGCAAAATACGATAAGTGGCTTTAGGATTAAATACTGCTATTATATTCCTGCTGTTTAATACGGTTCCGTTATAAGCTCTAACTTTTGCTTCCTGAACAATGACCTCATCAGTAAACTTTTTCAGTTCAGCAGTCAGGAACTTTGCACATTTAGCGCTTGCGGGAGTATTTGTAACCCTCGGTCCAAAGTCAACCTGCTTCTTAACATAATAAAAAGCCGTATCTTCATTGAATTGCGGCACCTTTGAAAGATCTATCTGCGGCTTGTTGTCCTCAACTTTTTCCTGTTTCTTTTTATTGTTATTTCCACATGAAAATAGCATCAAAGCTATTGAAACAATTAGTACACCTAAAAGAGATTTTCTCATTTTACTTTATTTTAAGCAAAATTACGATTTTTTCACCTTAAATTTATGCTCTTAAAATTATTTTTTTGTTCATTGTTTTAAATTATCTTTGCAAACTTAATTTTTTATAGAAAAGGTCAGTATGAGTAAAAACACTATTAACACAATTATCGGAGTAGTTTTGATAATTGCAATATTTATCGGATATACACTGATAACGGCACCTTCAAAAGAAGAAAAAGAAAGAGCCAGAAAATATCACGATTCTCTTATTTCAGCACAACAAAAGAAATTCAAGGAAGACTCCGCATTACAAGCTAACGCAAAATTACCCGACAGCATTAAGAAAGATTCTGTTTCCGGAAAAACCATAACAGTAAAACCACAGGATTCTGTTACTAAAACAGAAAAGAAAGATAAGTCAGGAGCTTTTTCTTTATCTTCAGATGGAAAAATTAAAAAATATGTGCTTGAAAATGATCTTGTAAAACTCAAGATATCATCAATTGGCGGAGGAATTTCATACATTGAATTAAAAAAGTATAAAACCTGGGATAAAAAACCGCTGGTTCTTCTCAATTCCGACACGTCAAACGTTTCACTCATTTTCTTCTCGAATAACAGAAATATAAGGACTAACAATCTTACCTTCCATCCTTTCTGGACAGATCAAAAATATAACGGAAAAGATTCAATCTGCACGACAAATAACGGAGTTATTGCTTTCAGCATGAGACTTTACCCTGACAAGGCAGATTCTACGCTCGACAAATCAAAATATATTGAATTCGCTTATGTGTTAAAAGGCGACAACTATATGATGGACTTTACCATTAATATGGTGAACATGAATGATGTTATTGCCTCAAACACTAATAATGTAAGCCTTGAGTGGAATCTTGATGCAGCTCAGCTTGAAAAAAGCAGAAAAAATGAAATGATGACCACAACGGTTTATTTTAAACCTAAGGATGATGATGTTGATTATTTATCTGAAAGCAAAGATGAAGAAAAATCATTCAACTCACAGGTAAAATGGATATCATTCACCCAGCAGTTCTTTTCATCTACAATAATTTCCGGTACCGCTTTTTCCGAAGCTAAAATAAAATCAGTTAAAGGAACAGATTCTTCAACTTATCTTAAGAAACTTTTTGCATCAATAGCTTTACCCTACTCATCAACAACGAAGCAAAGCTATGCCATGACAATGTATAACGGGCCAAACCAATACAACACACTTAGAAGTTATAAACTTGACCTTGAAAGACAAATACCGCTTGGATGGGGCTTTTTCCTTCTGCAATGGATTAACAGGTTTGCAGTAATTCCCGTATTCAATATGCTCGACAGTTTTAACATGAATTACGGAATAATTATCCTTATACTTACAATTTTGTTGAAAATAGTTTTATTGCCTATCGCTTACAAAACTTATATGTCGTCAGCAAAAATGAGGATTCTTAAACCTGAAATAGATGAGATAAACGGAAAATTCCCGAAGAAAGAGGATGCAATGAAAAAGCAACAGGCGACCATGGCATTATACAAGAAAGCTGGTGTTAACCCTATGGCCGGATGTATTCCACTTTTGTTGCAGATGCCGATCTTAATTGCATTGTATCGTTTCTTCCCGGCTTCAATTGAGCTAAGACAGCAATCATTCCTTTGGGCCAGTGATCTTTCAACTTATGACTCCATTTACTCATGGACACAGCAGATTCCTCTGTTAAGTACATTTTATGGTAATCATATCAGCTTGTTCACTTTGCTGATGACCATTTCTACAATAATATACACATGGCAGAACAACCAGATGATGGGCTCTACCAACCAGATGCCGGGTATGAAAGTGATGATGTATATTATGCCGGTTATGTTCCTTGGTTTCTTTAACAATTTTGCCGCCGGTTTAAGTTATTACTATTTGCTCGCTAACCTTATGACATTTGCACAAATGTACCTTTTCAGAAAGTTTGTTAACGAAGATAAACTACATGCAAGGATACAGGAGAATAAAAAGAAAGTGGTGAAAAAATCAGGATGGCAGAAAAGACTTGAAGATATGGCTAAGCAAAGAGGTTACCAGCCTGCAAAAAAGAAATAAAACTATTTTGAAAGTATAATCACCAGAAAACATCCGAAAGGATGTTTTCTTTTTTAATCCGAATGAAATTTAAAACAAAATACAACACCGTTTCTTGGATACTTCTTATCACGCTTGTTCTGATTTGGGGAAGCTCTTTCATTTTGATGAAAAAAGGGCTTGTCTATTTCAGTGCTGTTCAGGTTGGCGCTCTCAGACTTGGGATCACATTTCTTTTCCTTCTTCCTTTTGTTATTGTAAGAATTCCAAAAATCAACAGACAACAGTTGCCCGGATTCCTTATTGTCGGGGTAATAGGTAACGGAATTCCGGCCTATCTCTTTGCCATTGCACAGACCGGACTTGATAGTTCAATTACGGGAGTGCTTAACTCTTTAACTCCTTTGTTTGCATTGCTGATAGGATTGTTCTTCTTTAAGTTTAAAGCAAAATGGTATAATATTATAGGAGTGTTTTTAGGACTTTTAGGCACAATAGGACTTCTTACTGTCATTGAACACGGCTTTGTTTTTAATTTCAGATATGCAGTTCTTGTGATAATTGCAACTATCCTTTATGCAATAAACCTCAATGTTATTAAATATGTTCTGAAAGATGTCGAAGCACTTACCATAACATCTTTTGCCTTTTCATTTGTTGGATTGCCTTCACTGATTTATCTTTTTGCTGCTACCGATTTTGTTGCTGTGCTGGCTGCCGACAGTTCTGCTTATCTCGGACTTCTTTATATTGCATTGCTAGCAATTGTTGGTTCCGGAATAGCACTTATCCTATATTACAATCTTATAAAATACACCAATATTATTTTTGCCGCATCAATTACTTATCTAATGCCGGCTGTCGCACTGGTCTGGGGATTAATAGACGGCGAGCCATTTGAAGCAGTATATCTTTTCTGGATTGCTATTATCCTTGCAGGGATCTACCTTACAAATAAAACATTTGAAAAAGCATCCAATCAAGATTAATCATAAGGGCACTCTGTGAAAATCTGTGATTTCTGCGTTGAATTACTACCACAGATTACTCAGATAGACACAGATTACACAGAGTAACTAGCCGGATTAATATTATTCTTGCAGAAATCTACCTCGCCAACAATACCTTCGGAAAAACAACGAATACAAAATAATTATTTGCAGAAAACTTTCTGTGCGATCTTTGATTTCAATTTTCTTTTCTTAAACTGAGGTTCACAGAGAAGTCACGGAGGTTCGCAGAGAAATATTTTGCTAATACTTTACGATCTCCTGTTTTCCGCATTTTTTTGCAACACCCTCTAAACCCCTTGTTATTATTGAAT
>CAZELC010000174.1:0-6443 GCA_964512865.1 uncultured Bacteroidales bacterium | reverse complement strand
TGTGGTAATCTGAGTAATCTGTGGTGAATTATTTTTTTAACACAGATAACACAGATACCTTTTCAAACACAGATTTTCACAGATGAGTGATTTTACTGTTGAGGCAAATAATCTGTGGTAATCTGAGTAATCTGTGGTGAATTATTTTTTTAGCACAGATGACACAGACAATTTTGAAACACAGATTTTCACAGATGAGTGATTTTACTGTTGAGGTAAATAATCTGAGTATTGCCAATAGAAAATCTCTGTTAAAGAAGTCACTTCTTCAAAATATCTAAGCGAAATAAAATTTTCTTAAACAGCTTAATCAGATGAGAAAATAAAGGGTAAGCGCTTCGTCAGAACTGGTATCCTAAGCTGAAATAGTACATTGGACTGGCATAAAATCGTGGCACCCAGCAAAATTCAATTGGGCCGATGATGCTTTTGTATGACAGGCTAAGTCCGCCGCCGTATAAAATTTCTGATTTATCAATATTTTCAAAAAATCTATCGGCAGTTTGCCCAATATTCATTTTGGCGGCAATAAATATCTTTTTAAAAATCCTCACTCTTAAATCAAGTCTTGCTTTCCAAAAGCTCTCATTTGTAAGTTCCAGATAATCCAGTCCGAGGAAAGGAATACATCCTCTGTAATAATTGAATCCGGCTCCACCAATATAAAACTGGTAGCTTAATGGAACGTAATCGCCGTAAACAGTGCCGGCTTCTGTAGAAGGAATAATGGCAAATCGTTTTCCGAATTTGATTGGTTTCATCCATTTTAAATAACCATAACCTGCAAAATATCCCAAATTGGCAATATCATTAATGAGTTTGACATCGACATTCATATACATTCCTTTTGTAGGATAGTAGTAGTCGTCCATAGCATCAAGTCTGTAATTAAAATATACTGAGCCGATCTGATAATTTATTTTTTCAAAATCCAAAGGGTTAATATTGGCAGTAACCGACGACAATTCGAAGGCTGTTCCTATGGCAATACTGTGAAAGCTGTTGATATTGTTTCTGAAGTATATATCACCTGAAAACACAGAATAGTTAAAGCTTTGCGATCTTTTTTCGTTAGAGTCGTAAGTAAATAATGGAATCGTTCTAGTGTCGAGTTTAAAGCCGAAGTCGGGAGAGAACCAGTGTGATTTTGATCTGTTTTTACTTCCGCCCCAGTTAGAATAAAACAAATAGTTGGTTGACAATCTTGGATTATCACCAATTACAATATCAATGGTAAACTTAGTTCCATGGAAAATAACATTTTTAGTTTCAGCACTAAGAAGGACACCTGTTTTAAGGTCGTTGTCATACCTTACTCCAACGCTAAAAGTAGCGTCGTCTGTTTCCTTTGCCCTCACAATAAGTATTGTTCTTCCATTATCGTATTCGAGCTCGTAATTAATGCTTTCGAAGAGAATCGTGCTATATGCGTCATTTATACCTTCGTCGAGATCTTTAATAGAAACTTTACCGGGTATTTCAAGGTTTAATTTTCTTAAAATTACCTGTGGTGGAATTTTTTTGAGACCGGTTACAAGAACTTCATCAATCTGAATAGTATCAACAGCTTTAAAATGTTCGGGAGTATTAAGTGGTGCAATATTTTTTAGAGAATCTGCAAGAGCTTTCAATTGGTTGTAAATTGCTCTTGTAGATCTTTCACCGCAGGCGATAATACTGTCGGCATCATTGAAATTTGTTGTGCCGTAGCCGTTAAGATCGGGTCTGATAAGTATTGTGCATACTTTTTCATTTTCATTGTTAAATGGCACAGATGGGTTGAATACTACCTGTTCAAGAATTTTTGTGAGTGAGCCAAGTTCTTCTTTTGTTTTGCAGATATATCCCACATTGACACCAATAATAATGTCAGGATTAAATCGTTTTTTCATTTCAATAACAGGGAAATTGTCGACCAAACCACCATCCACGAACATTTTACCGTCAATAATAATAGGGTCAAATACGCTTGGTATGGCCATGCTTGCCCTCATGGCATCTGCAAGATTACCTCTGTCGATATATTCAACTTTTCCGGTTTCGATATTAGTGGCAGCGCAGAAAAAAGGGATAGGCAAATCTGAGAATAAAGTGTCTTTGTAAACGCTCCAGGTCATATCAGCAAGAAGCCTGTGAACTTTCTGGCCACTCATCAGCCCGAGAGATATCTTTGCTTTATTATCACGTATGGCAATTGGGATAAAAATCCTGTCTGATTGCTCCTTTTCATAAGTAGAAAGGTTTCTTCTGTTGTATTTATCAGTAAGGATATCGTTCCAGTCTTGTTTTTTTACCATTTTAACAAGCATATCGGAATTGTATCCTGAAGCGTAAAGCCCGCCGACAAGACTTCCCATGCTTGTTCCGGCGATATAATCGGGATAAATGCCAAGCTCTTCGAGAACTTTCAGAACTCCGATATGTGCAAAACCTTTAGCTGCTCCTCCACTGAGTACAAGACCGATAGTTGGACGTTTTACGGTTTTTTCCTGCCCGTAACTTATTTGAAAAAATATGCATGCAGGCAATAAGATAATTAAGAAAATGCGTAATAGTTTCATCATTTGGCAGAAATTGTTTGTACAATTATAATTAAAAATAATATAACTGCAAAAACTATCTTGAAAAAAGTAATATTATTGAGAGGATATTGATGATAATTAAGGTGATCGAAATTTCATTAAATTTTCCTGAAAGAATCTTTATAAATGTCCAGCTTAGAAATCCCCATATAATTCCTTCAGTGATAGAATATGTTAAAGGAATAAGAATCATACCTATAAATGCAGGAATAGCATCATCGAATTTTGTCCAGTTAATTTTTGCAATAGGTTTCATCATAAATACTCCAACCATTACCAATGCCGGTGCCGTAGCCATCGTAGGTATAACTGAAAGCAGAGGTGAAAGGAATAAAAACGGGACAAATAATAAGCCTGCAACCACGGCTGTAAGTCCTGTTCTTCCTCCCTGTAAAACTCCAGCAGCAGATTCAATATATGCAGTTCCTGAAGTGGTTCCGAAAAGTCCGGCGGAGCCGGTTGCAATAGCATCAACAATAAGCGAACGGTTAATATTTCTAGGCTCTCCATTCTCATCAACAAGGTCGGCAGCTTCTGCAACTCCTACAAAAGTGGAAAGACTGTCGAACATATCACTGAAAAGTACAGTAAATATTACATGCCATAAGGTGAAACTTAGTGAATTAACCAAATCTAATTTAAAAAACAGGCTAAAATCGGGCATAGCAAAGAACCCATTCCATGAAACAAGGGTTTTAACACCGTTATTCACGGTTGAAGCATCGCCGTATAGCCTTCCTATCGGAATACACATTAAAGTTGTAATAATGATTCCGAGAATAAGAGCGCCCTTGATATTTCTGCTTACCAGAAGACCTGTTATTAAAAGCCCAACGACAAATGTGGATGTGATGATGTTGAAATCATTAAGCCCGACAAGAGGACTTTTTAGTATAATAAAATGTGCATTGGTAAATCCCAGAACAGCAACAAAAAGCCCTATTCCTGCAGCAATTGAAAACCTAATCTGTTTAGGGATAGACTTGATAATATATGATCTTACTTTAAAAACCGATAAAATGAAAAAAATAATTCCTGCCCAGAACAATGTTCCAAGTGCAATTTCAGGCGGAACTTTCATGCCGATAACAAGAGTGTATGTAAAAAAAGCATTGAGCCCCATTGCAGGTGCAACAACAATAGGATTTTTTGCATAAATACCCATCATAATTGAGCAAAAAGCACTGAGTACAACTGTTCCCGTCATTACTGCACTGAAAGATAACCCTGCCTTGCTTACCATTGCAGGGTTTACCACAATAATATACATTGTAGCAATGAAACTTGTAACACCGGCAAGAACTTCTGTTTTAACAGAAGTATTATATTTTTTCAATTCAAAAAACCTGTTAAGCATTATCAATAAAATGTTGAATAATATAAAATTATTATTAAGTTTAGATTCAGATTGACAAACTTAATTATTTTTACAATAAGATATGATTGTTGTAGTTCATTATTGATATTTTTGCAAGTTAAACAGATATATATTTATGGAAAATGCAGTTGACAAAATAGAAAATAAGAAGTTGATTGATATTGAAAATGTTATTGCTGCAAAAAACGCTAAACTGCTTAAGTATATTCCGCGATTTCTGATAAGCTATTTAAAACGATTGCTTCATCAGGATGATATTAACGATTTTATAAGCAGGAACTCAGATAGGCAAAAGTTGGATTTTACAAAAGCTATCGGGGATGAGTTTGTGAAAGAACTGATTGTGTCTGGTGTTGAGAATATTCCCGCTGAAGGCAGATGTATTGTTATTTCAAATCACCCGCTTGGCGGACTCGATGGGATATCACTCATAAATGCAGTAAGTAAGGTAAGGCAAGATATTATATTTCCTGTTAATGATATATTAATGCATCTGGTAAACCTTCACGGGATATTTATACCAATTAATAAGCACGGCAGTAATGCACAAAATATAACCATTCTTGATGAAGCTTTTGCTTCCGATTCTGTAATACTATACTTTCCGGCAGGTTTGGTATCGCGAAAACAAAAACATGGTATAATGGACCTTGAATGGAAGAAAACATTTTTATCAAAAGCAAAAAAATTCAACCGCGATATAGTTCCTGTATATATTGACGGCAACAACTCAAAATTCTTTTACAATCTTGCGCGTAACAGAAAACGCCTTGGTATAAAAGCAAATATTGAGATGTTATTTTTAATAGATGAAGTTTATAAACAGAAAAACAAAACAATAAATATAATTTTTGGAAAACCAATTCCTATAACTACCTTTGATAAACGATATAATGATAAATTGTGGGCTGAAAAAGTAAAAGAACATGTTTATAGTTTGAAAGAAAACCCTGATGCGATTTTTAATTACTAGATAGAAGAAATGATGAATATTATTAAACCTGTTGACAGAAGCCTTTTAGAGAAGGAATTGTCGGACGATAAATTTGTCAGAAAGACCAATAATGGTTCTAATGAGATATATATAATCAACCATCACAACTCACCAAATGTGATGAGAGAAATCGGCAGACTAAGGGAATACACATTTAGAAGGGCAGGAGGTGGCACAGGAAAAGAAATTGATATAGACGAACTCGATGTAAGCGATAAGTGTTATCAGCAGTTGCTTGTCTGGGATCCGGCAGATATGCAGATAATAGGAGGTTACAGGTTTATTCATTGCGGTAAAATTGATTATTATGAAAATGGAAGACCAATGATTGCAACTTCTGAGCTTTTTCAGATGTCGGAGAAATTTATTAAAAACTATCTTCCTCTTACCATTGAATTAGGACGTTCATTTGTTCAACCTGATTATCAGCCAACGGTTAACAGCAGAAAGGGATTGTTTTCACTTGATAATTTATGGGACGGCCTTGGTGCTCTGGTAATTGATAATCCTGATATTAAATATTTTTTTGGTAAAGTTACCATGTATCCTCATTTTAATCAGGAAGCAAGAGATATTATTCTATATTTTCTTTTCAAGTATTTTCCCGATATGGACAAACTTGTTGTCCCTTTAAAACCTGTTGAAATAATAACTGATATTAGTAAACTGGAACAACTCTTCAACGGTGGAAATTATGGCGCAGATTATAAACTTCTGATATCGGTTTTACGCAAATTCAACGAGTCAATACCTCCTTTGGTAAATGCCTATATGAATCTTACCTCAACAATGAGAACATTTGGTACGGCAATTAATGAGCATTTTGGTAATGTTGAGGAAACTGGCATCCTTGTGACTATTGGAGATATCTACGACAATAAAAAAGAGCGTCATGTGGCGACTTATAAAAAAGAGTAATTTAAAAAAACATGCAGATAAAATCGGCATTATTTATTAAAAGTTCTCCTTCATACCGGGAATGCCCGACTGACAAGCCTGAATATTCATTTATAGGCAGGTCGAATGTGGGCAAATCATCTCTGATTAATATGCTTACCGATATTAAGGGACTTGCCAAGACATCTTCCTTGCCGGGAAAGACCTTATTGCTAAATCATTTTCTGATTAATGATAGCTTTTATTTTGTTGACCTTCCGGGATATGGCTTTGCTAAAATATCAAAGTCGGCAAAAAAAGGGTTAAGAGAAATGGTGTTTTCATATCTTGAATACAGTGAGAACCTTTTGAATATATTTGTGCTGATTGATTCGCGTCATGAACCGCAGGATGTTGATATCACATTCATTAACTGGATAGGAGAGAAGCAACTCCCGCTATGTTTGGTGTTTACTAAAGCCGACAAGCTTAAAAGAAATGAGCTTGCCTCGAATATAGCTGCATATAAAAAACATCTTTTAAAGTACTGGGAAACTGTTCCAAAGATTATAATTACCTCAGCGGAGAAAAAGACAGGAAATGATGAAATACT
>CAZELC010000173.1:0-6453 GCA_964512865.1 uncultured Bacteroidales bacterium | reverse complement strand
GGGTCGCAGGTTTGGATGTCGCATGGTGATACAATTTTGAAAGTTCCAGATAATTTTGATATAATTGCCAGTACTTCAAATGTAAAAGTTAGTGCTTTCAAAATTGATAATGAAGAAACTTACGGTATTCAGTTTCATCCGGAAGTTTATCACTCTACTGAGGGAATGATACTTTTGAAAAACTTTGTCGTAGGTATTTGCCGGTCATCACAATCATGGACAGCCGATTCGTTTATTGAAACAACAGTTCAAAACCTTAAGCAAAAGCTGGGAAATGACAAAGTTGTACTTGGTCTCTCCGGCGGAGTTGATTCATCAGTGGCGGCCGTTCTATTACATAAGGCTATTGGCAAAAACCTGTTTTGTATTTTTGTAGATAATGGGCTGCTTAGAAAAAATGAATTTTCCAAAGTGCTGGATTCCTACATGAATATGGGATTAAATGTAATTGGCGTTGACGCAAAGCTGCAATTTTATGCTTCTCTTGAAGGTATTTCCGAACCAGAATCAAAAAGGAAAGCCATAGGAAAAACATTTATCGAAGTTTTTGATCAGGAAGCAAATAAAATCAAGGATGTAAAATGGCTTGCACAGGGAACTATTTATCCTGACGTCATCGAGTCGGTATCAGTTAAAGGCCCATCAGCAACAATTAAATCTCATCATAATGTCGGAGGATTACCGGACTTTATGAAATTGAAAATAGTAGAACCGCTGAATTCATTATTTAAAGACGAAGTAAGAAGGGTTGGAAAAGGTCTTGGCGTTCCTCCTGAAATTCTTAACCGTCATCCTTTCCCCGGACCTGGCCTTGGAATTAGAATACTTGGGGAAATAAGTGCAGAAAGAGTTAGCGTTTTACAGGAAGTTGATGATATTTTTATTGAAGGATTGAAAAATTCGGGCTTGTATGATAATGTGTGGCAGGCGGCTGCAATTCTGCTTCCTGTTAATTCGGTAGGCGTAATGGGCGATGAAAGAACTTATGAAAATGTTGTTGCACTTCGTGCTGTAACTTCAACAGATGGTATGACTGCTGATTGGGTTCATCTGCCTTATGAGTTCCTCTCAAAAATATCCAATGAAATTATCAACAAAGTGAAAGGTGTTAACCGGGTAGTTTATGATATCAGTTCAAAACCTCCTGCAACAATTGAATGGGAATAGTTAAAATCTTTTTTGATTTTTTTTGAAAAGGCAATGTAATTATGTAATTTTATCGGTAATTCAAAAAAATAAAAGTGAGAAAAGTATTTGTTTTGTTTACGGTATTCATCTTAGCCGGTGTTTTTGCGCAGGCGCAGGATATTGTGATTTCGACAAAAATCGAAAAAATAAACAATATTGATTATTATATTCATATCGTTCAGAAAGGACAAACCGTTTCGGCAATTGCTAAAGCATACTCTGTTACGATTGACGAAATATATTCTGAAAACCCGGATGCTAAAAAAGGTTTATCAATAAATCAGCAACTGAAAATAAGAGTTAAAAAAGAAAAAGTCAGCCAGCCACAAAATGATTTTACGGAACATATTGTCAAAGAAAAAGAAACACTTTTTAAAATAGCAAAACTTTATAACCTTAAAGTTGACGAAATTATGGCTGTCAATCCCGGTTTGACAGAAGCATTAAAAGTTGGACAAATTATCAAGATTCCTAACAAGAAACAATCTACACCTGTTGTTAAAAAAGATGATAAAAAGACAAATGAAACAAAACCTGTTTTAAAAACATATTCCATACAGAAAGGTGAAACTCTTTACAGCATAGCCAAAATGTTTAGCATTACTGTTGATGAACTGAAAAATGTAAACCCGGGAATAAAAGAATCTCTGACTCCCGGACAGGTTATTTATTTGCCTTTAAATGCTATTGAACCAAAAATTGTTGAGCCAAAAGTGGTTGAACAAAAAGTGGTTGAGGAAACAAAATTCGAATGTGGTAAAACAGGCAAAAAAGACGAATATAATATTGCTGTGATGATTCCTTTCTTCCTTGATAATCCTGTTGAAATAGACACCTCATCTGATGACGAAACGGCGGTTTACTCAGTTAAATCTTTTTCCTGCATTCAGTTTTATGAAGGCATTCTGATTGCTTTCGACTCATTAAAAGCGGCAGGACTTAAAGCTAATATCTACGTTTATGATATTACTGATGAAACATCCAAAACTGATGAAATTCTTGCTAAACCGGAAATGAAAAAAATGGACATGATTATTGGTCCGTTTTACAGCTCTAATTTCACAATAGTGTCTACATGGGCAAAGAAAAATAAAATAAAAATAATTAACCCGTTTTCAGTTAAAAACGAAAATATTTCTGAAAATGAGTATGCATTTAAAGTCACACTTTCCGGAGAAGAGCAGATTGATGAGATATTTAAATTTCTTAAAGCTGAATACCCCGATGAAAATATTGTACTTGTTTACAGCAATACAACGAAAGATCCTGAAATTTTGAAACCTTATTCTGATAGTTATACAAAGTATTTTCAGGGAAAGAAACTTACTGAGCTGAACTATTTTGCTGATGGAGGTCTTACCGGGCTTACATCCAAACTTGATGAATCAAAAATAAATATCATAATTTCAGTTGTTAACGGTGAAGCTTTCATTTCTAATTATATCAGATCATTACGCGATTTACCTGTAAAATATAAAACTATAATTTTTGGAAATAAAATCTGGGAGTCGTACACAAGTTTAGAACTCGAATATCTGTTAAGCCTGAACTTTCATTCATGGTCAAATTCATATATCGAGTATCGTAAGCAAAATGTTCAAAATTTTGTAAATGAGTTTAGAAATCGCTATGGTATTGATCCTGACACCATTGCTTTTCAAGGTTATGATATTGCAAATTATTTTATTGGAGCATTAATGAAATATGGGGTAGATTTTGAAAAATGCTTAAAAGATTATTCTCCTGAATTGCTTCAGACAAAATATAATTTTATTAAAACCGATAATGGTGGTTTCAGAAATTCATATCTTAATATTTACCGTTACGAAGATTATAAAGAAATTGATGCTAAGGCAAATCCCAAAAAGGAAATTGAACTAATTGTCAGACCTGATCCTCCACCGAAGAAACCTCACAAGTAGTATAGTCTTACCTGTTGCAGATATTTTGATAATCACATTTTTCGCAAACTTTTGTATCATCTGTTTGTACGAAATCCACATTTTTGTTTAATAAATTATCCGAAATAAATTTCGATAATTCTTTTTCAAATTCCAGATAATCGCTTGCCGTAAGGGAATATGTTTTTTTATCTTTTTGAAGCTCAACCATACGTAAATTAGTTTTTTTGAAAGAAGAAATGTAAGACCTTATTTCTTTTCCCTGTCCTGAATTGTTTTTATTGTAAAGCCAGCAATAAAAAACTAACTGGAATGCTTTTTCCGGAAATTCAGAACCGCTAAAACTATTGTCAAAAAATGATGCAAATTGCGGAACTTCAATCTTTTTTTCAACTGATCCGGTTTTGTAATCAATCAATCTTATATAATCGTAGGTTTCATCAACCCTGTCAACTTTTCCCTTAAAATTAATCTCTTCATCATCAATGATTAATTTGGCAAAGAAGAACTTTTCTATATCAATGATCCGGATTTTTCTGTTTTGCTTCTCTTCTTCTTTTACAAAGTCAAGCTCCGACAGGAGATATTTGTTAATTAAAATCATTGCAACCTGATAAATCAGATAATTTTTCCCTGACAGGAAATCTCCACCTGCAAATATTTTATTAAAAGCATTTTCAGTTCTCACTTTATATTCATCCAGAAAACGTTCAATATCTTTGCTGCAAATATTCTCACCTTCAAACTCACGATAAAAATCTTCAAATACTTTGTGAATGATATCTCCAAGTGTGTTGCTTTCAATTGTTTCTTCAACTTCCAACGGTGGTTTAATTTCTGCAAGTTCTCTGAAATAAAACTTTAACGGACATTTGAGCAAATTAAAAAGTGAAGCAGGCGATAAACCTGTTTCTGTTTTTTTTCTGATAAGCTCAATTATCTCATCAGTTTTGTCAATTGATAAATTGTCTTTAGCAGATTTTGTGTCAATCTGGACGGCAAGTATTTTTTCACTTATTGTAATGTTCTTGTTTGTTTTTGGCAGTTCGCTAATTATTTGCGATACGAATCTGCTTTTTTCTCCGCTTATTAATCCGCCAGATTCAGAATTATAAATAATTGTAATGTTTTCAGCCCTCTGTAATAATCTGTAAAAATGGTATGCAAAAACAGCTTCTTTGTCTTCAAATGTCATGAGCTTAAACTCTTTCCTTATATCGAGAGGAATAAATGAAATATGACTCTTTGCTTTTGGTATTATATCTTCATTAACCGAAAGCATGATAATATTTTTAAAGTCAAGAGTTCTGCTTTCCAACATTCCCATAATTTGCAGACCTTTTAGAGGTTCGCCGTTAAAAGCAATACTACTATTATTAATAAACTGTGAAATGAATTTTCTAAGCGAAGAAATACTTAAATCTTCAGAATAGTCATTTAAAAAGTCATAAGCTTTTAAAGCTATCGAATTGAAATAAAACAGATGTTCATTCTCGTTTAAGAACATCTCTCCTTTAATAAATTTTCTTAGCTCGTCAATAAGTGATATGAGTGATTTTAATGCTGTTTTGGAAGAATTTCCCCAGGGCGTAAACAGAATATTGGCAATATCATTATCAATTTCCGGTATATTATGCAGACATTTTTCCGTATAAAACACTCTGTTTGCAGCCAATATGCTTTTGGTGATTTTATTTGCAGTTTTTCCTGATTCTTTTAAATACGATGAAATAAAAGGATTAGATATAACTCTTATTATATCAATATAATAATAAGCCAACTCGGAATCTTTTTTATATGCAGAGTATCTGGCAGAATTTTCATGCAAGTCGAACATTGACATAATAAGATCATTCAATGCTGAGAACTTCATGGGATAACCCATTGTGACATTAAATTTTCCGGCCTTTTCGGGAAGTGAATATAGCATTGGAATCATTAAACTTTCGTCACAAAGAACAATTGCAGTATCTTCAAGGATATTTTCTGAATTATTACTATTTTCAATAATTGAGGAAATAAGGTTTCCGCAATATTTTACTTGTCCGATATTTTGTGGGACCCCGACAACCGATATTTTTTTTGTTGTTTCATTGATGAAATTACCTGTCGATGAGAAGTTGGGATTTGGAAAATCATTAATGTGTTTTCTCAGAAACTTTCCTGCTTCATGAAATGGATTTTTAATATAATATTCATCAGCATCCCAAAAAACTTCTGCAAGTCCTGTTTTAGTAAGGTATTTGATTATTTTTTCTTCTGCAGTCGTAAGTGCATTAAATCCAGCGAAACATATTTTATAATTTTCCAGCGAAGTTGAAAACTCTTCAATATTGTCGGCAACTCTCTTATATGCCATTCCCTGGTATGCGTATTTTTTTGATATCAATGCTTCTTTAAATGCATGATAGTATTTGGCTAAAGAATTAAAAAAACTCAGATAATCTTTTTCCTTTTCGCTTAGTGGCTGACCGTTTAAATTCCATTTTTCCAGTGCTTTTGCTTCTGTTAAATATGAAAATAGAGCTTCCGCATCAGCAAGATAAAGATCAGTTTCATTAAAATCATTAATCACGGTATTGCTCCAATTAAGGAAATCATCAATTGTTTTTGCTTTACCGGCTTCAATTTCACAATAAACTTTGTAGAAAATAAAATTCAACGACACATTATCAATAATATTTAACCCTGAAAGCTTAATTATAAAGTCTTCAATTGAATATATCTGTGGAGAAAAGAAACTGGCACCTTTTATTTTTGCAAGTTCCTTTTTTAGATATAAACTTCCTCTGCGGTTAGGAAGAACTATAATGACTTTTTCAAGGTTATCATTATATTTTTCGCAGATATATTGCGCAATTTTCTGAATAAAATTTGTCATTTGCTTTTTAATGCAATAGTGTCTAAATCATAATATTGAGAATAACAGGAATTTATCCAGTGATTCTTTTCTTGTGAAATATCAATAAAAAATATTGTTGTCGGTATATTATCAAGCTCTTTAAACTCTATCGATTTATTTCCGGATTTTTTTGCTTTGAATATTTGTGAATATCTTTCATTCATTTGTAAGTCGTAATTAGCGGCTTTAAAGAAAAGGTCATAAGATGCCCTGAAAATATTTCCTCTAAAGCATATCTGCTTTCCCGGCTCTTTATAAAAATCAGTAGAAATCGAAATTATTATTATTATCCAAATTATCAAAGTAATCTTAATTCGTGAAAAGTTGTTCTCCGGTAATTTTTTGAAATAGTGATTCACAGCTACGGTTATATTAAAAAACCATAGCAGAATAAAAAACATGGCAATTGTACTGTGAACTCTCAACGGTGGATTAATGCCCATAGTAAATGTGGCAGGGAAA